>CAZJYV010000194.1:0-3352 GCA_964550295.1 uncultured Clostridium sp.
GCATGGTCAACATCGCGAAGTTCTTCCTCGAGTTCACGGTGGATGAATCCTGCGGAAAATGCCCGCCCTGCCGCATCGGCACGCGCCGCATGCTCGAGATCCTCACCAAAATCACCGACGGAAAGGGCGAGGAGGGCGATCTCGAAAAGCTCGAGAAGCTTGCCAGGAACATCAAGGCGACGGCGCTTTGCGGCCTTGGCCAGACCGCGCCCAACCCGGTGCTCTCGACAATCCGCTACTTCCGCGATGAATACGAAGCGCATATTCGCGAACGCCGCTGTCCGGCGGGCGTTTGCAAGGCGCTGCTGAATTTCGTCATCGATCCGGTCAAGTGCAAAACCTGCGGTCTTTGCGCGCGCAACTGCCCGGTCGACGCCATCACGGGCGCGCCCAAGGTGCCGTATGTGATCGATACGAAGAAGTGCATCAAGTGCGGCGCTTGCATGACCGTCTGCAAGTTCGGCGCGGTGAGCAGAAAATAATAAAACGCGGATTTTTCCGCGCAGACTGAACCAAAGCGATGAAACAGCCTCCGCAAGGGGGCTGTTTTTTTGATTGTTTTGATCGTTTGCGGATGCTTGCGGATCAAAGGTGTTTGTGTGGTTTTTCCATCCATCATAAAAAAGCGCGTTGTGCAAATACTAACGTTTATAAACCGATTAAAGGAGGATGCACGGCATGCTTACAGCAAGAAAAATCACCTTTATCATATTGTTTGTGGCGCTGCTGGCACTGATGAGCGCGTTGGTCTACAAAACGTTTTATGCGCCGGAGGGGGAGGGCGGCATGAGCGGGGCGCGCTTTGTATGTGAAGAGGTGCGGGATGCGCGCTGAAGAGTATTTTAAGATGCCCGCGCCGGATGCGACGTTCCTCAACGCAGGCACGCTGAACCCGATGGATAGGGAGCAGCGCTTCACACCCGCAAATCCGAGAACGGGTACGGATAAGGAACCTGAAAATGGCAAATAAAAAACCTGCAACGAAAAAAGAGCTCGCCTATCAAAAGCTCGTCTCCGAGCGCGCACCGAAAAGCAAAGTGCTGCAACAGTGCCTGAAGGCGTTTGTTTCCGGCGGATTGATCTGCTGCATCGGGCAGCTGTTTCGTGATTTCGCGCGCCTGACGCTGCAACTTGGCGAGTCCGACGTCGCTTCCTTCACGGCGATGGTGATGGTGTTCCTCGGCGCGACGCTCACCGGCATAGGCGTTTATGACCGAATCGGCACATGGGCAGGCGCGGGTTCTGTCGTGCCGATCACGGGTTTTGCGAATTCAATCGTATCCCCTGCGATGGAGTTCCGGCGCGAGGGCTTCGTGCTCGGTCTGGGGGCGAAGCTGTTTTCGATCGCGGGCCCGGTACTGGTGTACGGGATCAGCGCCTCGATCATCGTGGGACTCATTTCGCTGTTATTCTGAAGGAGAGCAATCATGCGCAGCAAAGGCATCGGCCGCCAGACGGTGGCGTTTTCAAATCCGCCCAAAATCATCGCCGGTGAAACAATCGTCAGCCAAATGGAGGGCGAAGGCCCGTTGGGCAAATTTTTCGATACGGTACTCGAGGATGATACCTGGGGCGAGAACACTTGGGAGCTTGCCGAACGCAAGATGTTTAAGCACGTCGTCAGGCAGGCAATCGAGAAGGCGGATCTTTCGCCGAGTGAGGTGGATATCCTGCTCGGCGGAGATCTTCTCAACCAGATCATCACCGCCAATTTCGCAGCGCGCGATCTGGGCATTCCCTTTATCGGCCTTTACGGAGCTTGTTCCACAATGGCTGAATCTCTGCTTGTGGGCAGCATGCTTTTGGATGGGGGATATGCTTCCCGCGTTGCCTGTGCGGCGTCGAGCCACTTCTGCACGGCGGAGCGGCAGTATCGCATGCCGCTCGAAATGGGCACGCAGGCGGTTCCGACCGCGCAGCGCACCGTTACGGGGGCGGCCTGCACGCTGGTCGCGGATGCCGGATATATAGGCAAATCGCAATTCAATTCCGTATTCATCACACATGGCGTGATCGGGCGTGTGATCGACCTTGGCGTAAAGGACGCGGCCAACATGGGTGCGGCGATGGCGCCGGCGGCTGCGGACACGTTCGTGTCCCATTTGAAGGATACGGGTTTTCCGCTTGACCGCTACGACATCGTCGTTACAGGTGATCTCGGCATGCTCGGCAGCGAGCTTTTTCACGAGCTGTGCAAGCAGGAAGGCGTCGATGTGAAGGAGAAGCATGTGGACTGCGGCAACATCATCTTCGCCCCGGATCAAAATGTCAATTGCGGGGCCAGCGGCTGCGGGTGCAGCGCGGTGACGCTCAACGGGTATCTTCTCAACCGCATGCAGGCAGGGGATTTCTCCCGCATGTTCTTCATGGCAACTGGCGCGCTGATGAGTCCCGTCTCCGGCATGCAGGGCGAGAGCATTCCCGGCATCGCGCACGGTATTGCGATTGAAAGGAGATAGGCGATGATATTCAGGGACTATTTGTACGCTTTTTTGATCGGAGGCGGAATCTGCGTCGTCGGTCAGCTTCTGATGAGCTATACGAAGCTGACCCCGGCGCGCATCCTCGTGATGTTCGTGACCGCAGGCGTATTCTTAACAGCACTAGGGCTTTATGAACCGCTTGTCAGGCTTGCGGGCGCGGGGGCGACGGTTCCTTTGACGGGCTTCGGCTACGCACTAGGCAAGGGCGCCATCGAGGCGGCACGGGAAAAGGGCGTGCTCGGCGCGTTCATGGGCGGTGTGATCGCAACTGCCGGCGGCATCGCGGCAGCGGTTTTTTTCGGCGCGCTCAACGCTGTCATCTTCAAGCCGAAAACAAAAAAATAAAAGCGAAAACGCTATTTTAATACACAAAGGCGGCGGGTAAAACCCGCCGCTGTTCCTGCTGCTTTTATTCAGCCGGCACAAGCTCCGGCTTTGTTAAATGCGCACAGCTTCTGCTGTAACGCACGCTGATCATTTCTGCGAGGATTGCCACGGCGATCTCCTCCGGCGTCTCGCCGCCGATGTCGAGGCCGATGGGGGAATAGACGTGTTTCAGTTCATCGCGTCCCACGCCCCGGGCGATCAGCGTTTGATACACCGTGCGGATTTTATTTTTGCTGCCGATCATGCCGATATAGGCGGCATCCTTTTGAAGCACAACCTCGAGCGCCTCCGCATCGCAGGCGTGACCGTGCGTAACGATCACATAGTACGCGCCTTTAGGCAGGTCCGCATCTGCAAGACCCTGCGCGAAACTTTCTACCTTTGTGTAAACATCCTCAGCGGAAATATCGCCAGGAAGGGCTGCGCGCTCCCTGTCGTCAAAAAAGCGGATATCAAATCCGGCCGGACGCGCCATCGCGGCA
>CAZJYV010000195.1:0-3345 GCA_964550295.1 uncultured Clostridium sp.
TTTCCTTTGGGCGGGCTACTCGCCGGTATTCAGCCTGTCTGGGCATCGGAGATCGAGCCATTTCCAATAAGAGTGACCACCAAACGCCTGCCGTTCATGAAGCACTACGGAGACGTCTCCGGGCTGAACGGCGGCGAGGTAGAGCCGGTTGGGGTCGACCGGATCGGTGGCCAGCGACTCGATGCCCAGCAGGTTCCAGTCCTTCTGACCGACCCAGTCGGTCAGCGGGATCCAGCGCGCGGACGCCGCGTCGCAATGCATCGCGCTGCTTTCCCAGAAGGACGCGCCGACGGTGCGCACGGCGCACGTATATCTTCCGGAAGGATGTATCAGCGAAGCGGACACAGCCGCGATTAAGCGCTATTTGATCAATCCTGTTGAATCCCGCGAGGCCTCGCTCGCGCCCTGCGATTCGCTCGCGCCGGATATCGGCGAGCCCGCGCCCGTGCCGCTACTCGTCGGCTTCACGCGGCTGGATGACGATGGGCTGCGCGCGCTGATCGGTACATACGCGCTTGCGATGCAGCTCGACGATCTGAAGTGCTGCAAAGCGCACTTTTGTGTTGAGCAGCGCGACCCCACGCTGACGGAGCTGCGGCTGCTCGACACCTACTGGTCGGATCATTGCCGCCACACGACGTTCCTCACGGAGCTGGATGCGCTCGAGTTCCGCGATGAGCGCGCACAAAAATCCTATGAAGATTATCTTGCGCTGCGCCGCGATCTCGGCGACGGAAAGCCCGTTACGCTCATGAATATGGCGACTGTCGCCGCCCGCTGGCTGAAAGCGAATGGACAGCTTGCTAAACTCGACGACTCCGCAGAAATCAACGCCTGCACGGTCAGGGTGGAAATCGACGCGGACGGCGAACGCCAGCCTTGGCTATTGATGTTCAAAAACGAAACGCACAACCATCCCACGGAGATCGAGCCGTTTGGCGGGGCTGCTACCTGCCTCGGCGGCGCGATCCGCGACCCGCTTTCCGGGCGCGCGTTCGTTTATCAGGCCATGCGGCTTACCGGCGCGGCGGATCCGAGACAGCCCTATTCCCAAACGTTGCCCGGCAAACTGCCCCAGCGAAAAATCGTAACCGCCGCCGCCGCGGGCTACAGTTCATACGGCAACCAGATCGGCCTTGCCACCGGCCTTGTGGATGAAGTATACCACGACGGTTTTCTTGCCAAACGCATGGAAATCGGTGCGGTGCTCGGCGCGGCACCCGCGCAGAACGTACGCCGCGAAACGCCTGAGCCGGGGGATTTCGTCGTATTGCTCGGCGGCGGCACCGGAAGGGATGGCTGCGGCGGCGCGACCGGCTCCTCCCAATCGCATGACGCACGCTCGCGGAGCATCTGCGGAGCGCAGGTTCAGAAAGGCAACGCGCCGGAAGAACGCAAACTGCAGCGCCTGTTCCGCAACCCGGAAGCGGCGCGGCTCATTAGGCGCTGCAACGATTTCGGCGCGGGTGGCATATCCGTAGCCATCGGCGAACTGGCCGAAGGTGTTTGCATCAACCTCGACAAGGTTCCCGTAAAATACGCCGGACTGGACGGCACGGAGCTTGCCATCAGCGAATCGCAGGAGCGCATGGCAGCGGTGATCGCGCCTGAGGATGTTGAGGCGTTCCTGTCCCTCGCGCGCGCAGAGAATCTATCGGCGACTCCTGTCGCCATAATCACGCGGGAACCGCGCCTGACGATGACGTGGAAGGGAAAACAGATCGTCGATTTGCCGCGCTCCTTCATCGAGAGCAACGGCGCTGCAAGGCATGCGCGCGCGGTTGTGGAGGCGCCGCAGGCGCTCATCGGCACGCGTGGGGAAAAAGTCATTTGCCGAGGGATGCGCTCCCTCGTAACCGATCTGAACGTCTGCTCGAAACGTGGGCTAGCCGAGCGTTTTGATTCAACCGTCGGCGCTTACACGGTTTTCATGCCCTACGGCGGTGCGCGTCAGCTCACCCCCATGCAGGTTATGGCAGCCAAGCTACCGCTGCTGAGCGGCGAAACGAACGCCTGCACGGTCATGGCATGGGGATACGACCCGTATCTGGCAGAAGCGTCGCCCTACTCCGGCGCGTATGCGGCGGTTGTAAACTCCATCGCCAAGCTAGTTGCGGCAGGCGCACCGCTCGGGGATTGCTATCTGAGCTTTCAGGAATATTTCGGCAAGCCCGGCAACGATCCGCTGCGCTGGGGTAAGCCCGTGGCGGCGCTGCTCGGTGCGCTTGAGGCACAGCTCGGCCTCGGCATCGCCGCCATCGGCGGCAAGGACTCCATGAGCGGCTCCTTCGAAACGCGCGACGTTCCGCCGACGCTCGTTTCCTTCGCGGTCGCGCTGGCCGACGCTCGGGAAGTCTTATCCCCGGAATTCAAGCGTGCCGGCTCGAACGCGGTGCTTCTGCGGCCGAACTGCCGCACCGACGGCCTGCCAGACCCGCAATCGCTCAAAGCCCTTTTTGCCCGGATACGCATGCTTGTTCTTGAAAAAAAAGTATTCGCGCTCTATGCGGTAGGTTCCGGCGGCGTTGCGGAGGCAGTGTTCAAAATGTGCCTTGGCAACGGCTTCGGCTTCCGGTTCAAAGAGAATTTGCGGACGGAGGAGTTGTTCGAACCGCTCTGCGGCGCCTTTGTCGCCGAGCTGAACGGCGTTTGCGATACGGGCATCCCTCTTGGCGATACGCTGGAGGAGCGCACTTTTTGCCTGGGTTGCGAACGCATGGATATGGATGAGCTTGAAGCCGCCTGGGAAGGTGTTTTGGAAGATGTGTTTCCCACGCGAACGAAAACGCCTGCAAAGCAGGTTGAATCGCCGACCTTCCGCATAGGCGTGCGCGTAGGGCCACGCGTCGCATCCCCAGCGAAGCCGCGCGTGCTGATCCCTGTGTTCCCGGGTACCAACTGCGAATATGAATCTGCGCGCGCCGTGGTGCGCGCAGGCGCCGTTGCGGATGTGATGGTGATCCACACCCTCACCCCCGCCGCGGCGGACGAATCGCTGCGGCAGTTCGCAGCGCGCCTCCACAATGCGCAGGTCCTGTTCCTGCCCGGCGGTTTTTCCAACGGAGATGAGCCGGATGGTTCAGGTAAGTTCATCACCGCATTTTTAAAAAACCCGCGCGCTGCGGACGCGCTTTCGCGCCTGCTCGATGCGCGAGACGGACTTGCTCTGGGCATCTGCAACGGATTTCAGGCGCTCGTCAAGCTCGGGCTTGTTCCATACGGGCGCATCACCGAGCCTTCGCCATCGTCGCCCACGCTCACTTTCAACGCAATCGGCCGCCACCAGTCGCGCCTTGTTCGCACTCGTATCGCGTCCGATCGTTCCCCATGGCTGATGCATGCGGA
>CAZJYV010000196.1:0-3329 GCA_964550295.1 uncultured Clostridium sp.
CGATGATGCCCTTCCACTCGGGCGCTTCGGAGGCGGCCTTCATGACGGCCTTGATTTCATCATAGCTCGCGGCCTTCTCGATGCGGCAGGTCAGATCGACCACGGACACGTCCACGGTCGGCACGCGGATGCTCATACCCGTAAGCTTGCCGTTGAGTTCGGGGATCACCTTGCCCACGGCCTTGGCCGCGCCGGTGGAGCTGGGAATCAGGTTATGACCGGCCGCGCGGCAGCCGCGCCAATCCTTACTGGAGGGGCCGTCCACGGTCTTTTGCGTGTTGGTGATGGAATGGACGGTGGTCATCAGGCCTTCGATGATGCCGAATTTGTCGTTGATGACCTTGGCGAGCGGCGCAAGGCAGTTGGTGGTGCAGCTCGCGTTGGAAACAACGGTCATTTCTTTTTTATAATCGTTATGGTTGACGCCCATAACGAACATCGGCGCGTCGTTTGAAGGCGCGCTGATGACGACCTTCTTTGCGCCGCCTTTGAAATGCTCGCTCGCCTTTTCGATGTTGGTGTTCACGCCCGTGCATTCAAGGATGTATTCGGCGCCGCACGCGCTCCAGGGGATGTCGCTTGCCTTCATCTGGGCATACGCGGCAATCTCCTTGCCGTTGACGATCAGCTTGCCGTCCTTAGCGGCCATTTCTCCGTCAAACGCGCCGTGCACAGTGTCGTACTTGGCCATATAGACCATATAGTCCGGCTCGACGAACGGATCGTTGATGCCGACGACTTCGATTTCGGGGTTTTTGAGGGCGATACGGAATGCGAGCCTGCCGATGCGGCCGAACCCGTTGATGCCTACCTTGATTGCCATATTGGATTCCTCCTCTAAGTTTTTTTGATATCCTGATGCTCAAGCCGAAACCCGGGCATTTTCTCCTTCAATTTTCCAGCTACATAATATACTTAATCCACTATTTTTGCAACAATATCGTGCGCAACTTTCTACATTTGAAACGAACGCACGCAACATATAAGTCGCAGTTATAGTATGCGCCGGATTTTCACTTGAGATTCTCCGGATTGAGGCATTTGAGCGCCTCCGGAACAAACATGCCGTCCTTCCTGACGAGCACATCATCGAAGTACATCTCACCCCCGCCGTATTCCGGGGTTTGGATGCAGACGAGGTCCCAGTGGATTTCGCTCTTGTTGCCGTTGTTGCACTCGTCGTAGCAGGCGCCGGGCGTGAAGTGGAATGAGCCGCAGATCTTTTCATCAAACAGCGTGTCCTTCATGGGCGCGGTGACGTACGGGTTCACACCGATGGCGAATTCGCCGACTGCCTTTGCGCCTTCGTCGCGCTCGAACACCTTGCGGATGCGCTCCGTATCGTTGGCGGTCGCGTCCACAAGCCTTCCGTCCCGATAGGTCAGGCAGACGTTTTCGTAGGTGAACCCTTCAAACAAAGAGGGCGTGTTGAAGGTGATATGCCCGTTGATGCTGCCCTGCACAGGAGCGGAGAACACCTCGCCGTCCGGGATGTTCAGCTCGCCCGCGCACTTGATAGCGGGCAGGCCTTTGATGGAGAACGAAAGGTCTGTGCCCGGTCCGACGATGCGGACCTTGTCCGTTTGTTCCATCAGAGCGACCAGCGGATCCATCGCCTTGTTCATTTTGGAATAATCGAGGCAGCATACGTTGAAGTAATAATCCTCGAACATTTCGGTGCTCATATTGGCCGCCTGCGCCATGGAGGGAGACGGGTAGCGCAGCACGCACCATTTCGTTTTCGGCACGCGGATGAGGCTGTGCACGGGTTTGCCGTACAGGCTGCCGCGAAGCTGGTTTTTCTCCGCCGGCACGTCGGAGTTTTCCGCCGTGTTGTTGGCGCCGCGCACCCCGATATAGGCCTGCATGTTTTCCATGAGCAGCGCGTCCACCTTTGCGTCCAGCTCAAGCTGCTCCTTCGTGCAGCCCATCGCGAGCGCGCGGTTGACCCCCGCGTCGCGAAGCCAAACGTGCGGCCTGCCGCCCGCGGCGTACGCCTCGCGGACAAGCTCCCGAATCAGCTCATAGCAGCCGTCATACGCTTCGATGAGCACGTTTTCATCCTTTTGGATTTTGCAGGAAAAGTGGATGAGGTTCTTTGCAAGTTGCCTCACGCGGGGATCAACCATGATTGTTCACTCCTTTATATTCAGCTTTTCAGCGACGACGTAAAGGGGTCTGCCCCGTACCTCGTCGTAGATTCGGTTGAGATACGCGCCCTGCACGCCCACCGCAATGAGCGTAAGGCCGTTGAGCAGCGCAAATCCGGCGACCGCCCACAGCCATGGCGCAACGCCGACCGCCGCCGCGCACACGATGAGCGCAACAACGCCCAGCAGGGCGAGCGCGCAGATGACAGCCCCGGCATATCCGCACAGCGTCAGCGGTTTGTCAGAAAAACCGAGGATGCCGTCAAACGCAAGGCGCAGCATTTTTTTGAGCGTGTATTTCGTGCTGCCCGCCACGCGCTCGTGGCGCACATAGTCCACCGGCACAGCGTTGAAGCCCATCCAGCCGCTCATGCCGCGCAGGAAGCGGTTATGCTCCCGCATCTTCAAAAACACGTCCGCGACCTTGCGGTCGAGCAGACGGAAATCGCCCGTGTCAAGCGGAATCGGGTACGCGCTCATGGAATTGAGCAGCCTGTAATAGCAGAACGCCGTCACTTTTTTAAGGAAGGTTTCCCCCTCCCTTTTAAGGCGCTTGCCGTATGCGATATCCGCCCCGTTCTCCCATGCGCGGACGAGGTCCGCGATGACCTCCGGCGGATCCTGCAGATCCGCGTCGATGATCACGAGCGCGTCGCCGGTCGCTTCATCCATGCCCGCGGTCACTGCGAGCTGATGGCCGAAGTTGCGCGAAAAGGAAATCACCTTGACGCCCTCATGCGAAACCGCGATTTGCCGCAGGCTTTTCATGGTGGCGTCGCGGCTGCCGTCGTTGATATAGATGATCTCAAAATCGTAAGGAAGCGCGCGCATGGCGGCATACATCCGCTCAAACGAGGCGCCGATCGCCTCCTGCTCGTTGAACACGGGTACGATCAGTGAAAGCATTTTTGCCATATCATTCATCCTTTGGTGTATTCTGATATCCATCCCCATTATACCCACCCCCACCGCTTTCTACAATATGAAGCGGCAAATATCGCCTCCTGCATATTGGATTAGAATCGGATATCATGTATAATGGGTGCGAAAAATAAATCTAAAGGAGATCAATGATATGGCACTCGTCACCAGCACGGACATGTTTAAAAAGGCTTACGCCGGCGGTTATGCCATCGGCGCGTTCAACGTGAACAACATGGAGATCATCCAGGGCATCAC
>CAZJYV010000197.1:0-3318 GCA_964550295.1 uncultured Clostridium sp.
CATCCATCGAAACGATAGAAGGCGTTGCGACGCTCGTAACCTACTACCAGGCGACCGTCACCGGTGAATACACGCAGATGGAAATCATCCCCTCGCAGATGCCCTTGTACAGCTTGCTCTACCAGGGATATACGAGCGGCATGCTCTTCTGGCCCGCTGACGTGATCAATTCCGCGACACAGCCTGTGCCGGCCGGCGTGCCGTACCTTGAAGGATATGAATTCCTCAGCTGGACGCCGACAACCCTCGACTGGGCAGGCGCGAGCGTCTCCCACATCTACAATGTCGTGATCCCCGTTGAAGGCGGAATTCCCTTCATCGAGGAAGTAACGGTCTACACGCTCGCGGTCAACGCCACCTTTAACCAGGACGTGGTTCCGACCGAGCCTGAAATCCCGACGGGCGCCCCCTCCACGGGCGATGCCGACTGGCTCGTATTCGCCGGCATCATCCTGCTGGCCGGTTCCGCAGTCGGCGGTTACGCGCTCATCCGCAGGAAGGATTCCTGAACGGTTTAACAATCCAACCATGTGCGCGGGGGCGGCCGAAAGGCCGCCCCCGCTTTGATGAAGCCGATGTTTGCCCGCGATAAAAAAACGGAGCCGTTTTCGGCTCCGACTAACGTTCTTCGGGTGGTTTGGTTTACTTAATCTGAAACATAGGGCAACAGGGCGACCTGCCGCGCACGCTTGATGGCGATGGCAAGCTCCCGTTGATGTTTGGCGCAAACGCCGCTCATCCTGCGGGGCATGATCTTGCCGCTTTCCGCCGTATACTTGCGCAGCCTCGGCACATCCTTGTAGCTGATATGTTCAACCTTGTCGGCGCAGAATTGGCAGACTTTGCGCCTGCCCTTGCGCGGACGGGGTTTCATCTTACGATCTTCCATGATGAGAATCTCCTTTCATAAGTTCACCGGGACGCGCTCAAAAGGGGAGCTGATCGTCCTCAATGTCAATGAATCCCTCGGGGGCCTGCTGCTGCGCGGGTTCGGGGCGGTTGTAGTCGCCGCCGTTCGCGCCGGAGTCATCCCTGCCGTCGCGGGGCGAGAGGAATTCGATCTCGTCCGCTACGATTTCTGTAACGTAGCGTTTCGTGCCGTCCTTGGCATCATAGGAGCGCGTTTGCAGCTCGCCTACCACCGCGACTTTGCGGCCCTTGGCGAGATAACGCCCGCAGAGATCTGCAAGCTGACGCCAAGCCACAACGTCAAAAAAGTCCGACACGCGCTCGCCCTGCTGGTTCTGGAAGCGCCTTGTCACAGCAATACGGAACGTGCAAACGCTCGTGCCGCCGCCGGTTGTGCGGACTTCGGGGTCTTTTGTCAGGTTGCCGGTAAGAAACACCTTGTTCATTGCATGCCAGCCTTTCCTTTAGCGAGTACCTTACGCGTCCTTACGAATGACGAGATAACGGATGATGTTCTCATCATTGTTAAAGTTACGCTCAAGCTCTTTGGGGAGCTCGGACGAACCCGCGAACGTGATAAGCACATAGTAACCTTCGGTCTTGTAGTTGATCGGGTATGCAAGACGACGCTTGCCCCACTCATCCACATTGCCGATCTCACCGCCGTTGGCAGTAATAATGCCCGAAAACTTGTCGATCATGGCTTTGAGGGCTTCATTCTCGATTTCGGGCGCGATCACATACATAGCTTCGTATTTGTTCACGCATTTCACCTCCTTATGGTCTGATGGCGCCGCCTCAAGACGGCGCAAGAAGTACGTTAGCAATACATTATAGCATAGTAAAAAACGGGATGCAAGTCCGGTTTTATCAGCTTTTGAGCGGTTTTCCGGCGACGATCAGAAAGCGGTGTTCCAGGCTTTCCACCATGCCGTGCTCCTCAATTTCCCGCTGCAGGGCAAACAGTTCCGCCGCGCAGGCATCCACGGAAAAACCGGGAAACTCCCATTCGATCACGCGCGCATAGTAGACCAGCGCGCCGACATCATAGAAGCGCAGCTTCGGAAAATATTCTTTTTTTTCGATGATCTCATAGCCCAAGGCATGAAAACGTGCGCTTTCGTGGGCGAGGTCGTGCTGCGGATACGCCGGGGTGCAATCCTGCAGAAGCCTGCCCGAAAGCAGCATATTGTTGCGGCCGCCCACCTGCTGTGTGATGAACAAGCCGCCCGGTTTGAGCACGCGCTTCACCTCATCCGCACGATATGCGCCGTGGCGGTTAAGCACGAGGTGAAAGCGCGCATCGCCAAAGGGCAGCAGCTGCTTGTCGGGGTCGCAGTCGGCAACCGTGATGCCCAGCGGTTCAAGCTCGTTGACGCACAGCTCGTAATTGGGCGGCCAGGATTCCGTGACCGCCGTCCTTTCATACGGATGGCGCAGGGATAAAAGATATTCCCCGCCGCCCGTGTCCATATCGAGGATCTGATGCTCCGGCAGAAGAAAACGGCGGACGATGCGGTCGTAATCCCACGGCAAGGCCTCTTCTTCCCACCTGCCGTCCAGATGGGAAAAATCCCATCCCCCGAAGGGGAACTCCTCCTCGAAGTGCCACATGTCGAGAAGTTGTTTATCCGTCATGTTTTACCCCCGTACCGGCAGCCTGATGCCCCGGTTATCGCACATCCCCCAACTTTTTTCGTCCCAGTTCCAACCTGCGCAGGGATTCTTCCCGCCCGAGGAGGAACGCGATCTCGATTGCACCGCCCGGTGTAACGAGCCTGCCCGCAAGAGCGATGCGCACGGGCCAGAGCAGCGTGCCGTTTTTCACTCCCTGTGCCTCCGCCATGCCCATGAGCGTTGTGTGAAGGGCTTCCTCCGTCCATTCCGGCAGCGCGCGCAGCGCGGGGATCACCCAATCCAACACCTGCGCGGACACCTCGGCGTCCGTCTTTGATTTTTTGTTGGTGTAAAACGCGGTGTCGTAATCCGCGTCGAGTTTCGTTAAAAAGTCCACCATATCCGGCAGCGCAGAAAACACTTCGGTGCGCGGCTGCAAAATGCGGCAGAGCACGCCGCGGTCCATATGGGCAACGCCAGCCTTTTCATACCAGGGCAGGGCGGCTTCGGTGTACTGCTCGGGCGTGAGCTTGCGGATATATTCCGCGTTCATCCAGGTGAGCTTCGCCACGTCGAAGATTGCGGGGGATTTGCTTAATCCCTCCACGCCAAACGCGTCCTCAAGTTCCTCCAGGGTGAAAAACTCGCGCTCGCCGCCGGGATTCCAGCCGAGCAACGCAACATAGTTGAGAATCGCATCCTTGAGGTAACCCTTGGCGATGTAGTCCTCGTAATAGGCATCCCCCGTGCGCTTGGAGAGTTTGTGCTGCGCATCCCGCATGATGTTGGTCA
>CAZJYV010000198.1:0-3238 GCA_964550295.1 uncultured Clostridium sp.
AGTCAAGTATGACTCAATTTCTTGAGGAATTATTGATTTCAGCAAATCAAGCTGCTGCATCAGTTCCAAATGTTTTTTCAAAGCGGTCTCCGATTAGTTACATTGGTAACACCTTTTTGCATATTTTATCATTACAATAATGATATATCAATAGGAGGCGATATATCGTGAAACACATAGCCAACATTATTCGTATATTTTTTCTTGCCCTTTTTCTGTTTCTGCTGGCAAACGGGCAAGTAATGTTGTGGCTTGTATTATTTGCAGTAAGCCTGCTTGCCGCACTTATCTTCGGCAGGATTTACTGCGGGTATATTTGCCCAATGAATACGCTGATGCTCCCCATTGAGTGGTTGTCAAAAAAACTAAAACTGCAAACAGTTAAAGCACCCAAGTGGCTGAAAAACGGGTATTTCACATGGATCACCTTAGGCGTCAGCATAGTGGTTATGATTTTATCAAAACGACTTCTGCATATTAATCTGCCGATCCTGCCTTTTTGGTTCGTCGTATCGGCACTTGTCACACTGAGATATAAACCGGAGGTATTCCACAATCTTATCTGTCCGTTTGGTGCTCTGCAAAGGACCTTTGGACACTTTACGAGGCTTTCTGTAAAAGTACATAAGGACGCCTGCATCGGCTGTAAGTTATGTGAAAAAAGCTGTCCCTCTAATGCTATCGTGGTTTCTGCCAAGGATAAAAAAGCCGATATAAACACCGCTTTATGCCATCAATGCACAAATTGTCGGCAGGTTTGTCCCCAAAACGCCATTCACTACGGGAAGAATGTATGATAAAACGTGCTCTGTTGTAATTACAACGTGCCCTGCGTAATTTGCTGAGGGTCTCCCCCCAAACGGGAATAAGGTTACCTGATGCATTTTGCATCAAACCCGCGTTCTCCGCCAAAAAGCCGCGAAACGTTCACGTTTCGGGGCTTTTGATTTAGGCAAGGATTCATATACTGCTATATTCACTCTTTTTTGCAGCATGTTTTTCGTGCGGCAAGCAGCATGACAATCGGGTAAAGCAGAGCTATCGCTCCAATTACAAAGCGCGAAAAGAAGGGATACATCTCTACCGCTCCGTTTGTGACCGGCGCTATGTACACGAACAGCATGAGCAAGAATAGGGTTGACGAAAACAACAGCGCTGCAAGACCGCCCGCCGCCTGCCTGCATAGAAGCAGAAGATAACCCAGAGCGGCGGGTACAAGAAAGAGATAGACCGTGATTCCCTTGAATTCACCCGCGGCTACCCGCATCGCCTCAACCCCTTCGCTGTATCCGAGCATGGCAAAAGTATAAATCGCATAGATGATCAGTCCGATACAGATAAGTAGTCCGCCTGCCGCAAACGGATACGCTGATGGTAGAAACCCATCGGTCCAGCCCCTGCCTGCCCGCGACGATCTTTGCGTTGTGGAGGGATGGCAGCTTTAAGATTTCGGCGATGGTAATGCTCATGATGTCCCCTCCCCCCTTCGTTCGGACGCGTACGGTTTATAACCCCGCCAAATCGGGATCATCCGGTTTTCATGCGCCTGTGCGGTTTATTAGGCAGTTCTTGTCCTTTGATTTTATCAAAGAACAGGGTGCGTGTAAAGCACGCGGCACAGCCGCGCGGCGCTGCCTGATTGTGCGTCCATGCAATAACGGGACGCCGTCCGCGCGGCTGAAAGCCCGGACCCGCTTTGCTGCGCAGCTGTTTCCAAGGGAGCGGTGCGCGATCCGCCGAAAGGCGGTCAGCGGAATCAGCGCTTCTTCCTGCCGAGCCCCGCGATGAAGGTCCTGAAACCGCCTTTCGTTCCGTTGCACATATCGGCAAGGCCTTTCACGGACTGTTCCGAAAACGCGCCGCCGGTAAAGCCGGAAAGCGAGCGCAGCGGCATGTCGAGGATGGAGCGCGCGATCATATCCTTGTTTTCCATACCCATCGCGATGAACCTGCCCGCGAGTTTGACGACCCCCCCGAGGAAACGGCCAAAGCCGCTGCAGGCAAGCTGCCCGATGCTGTTGTTGACCCCCAACTCGCCTTTGCGGAACGGCGTATTCTCGATGAGCTTCGCGCCGCAGAGCGCCGCAAACTGCCCGGAAGGAATGTCGTTTGCGCAGGCGGGGTCATCATACCAAAGCGCGTGATCGCGGTCATCCGGCACAGGCGCATCGGGGTTCGCGGAAGCGACGTTCACCGTTGCCGCCAAGCGGATGTCGCGCGAGGATGCACCAATGAGGATGCGGAACGCACCGCTTTCCACATGCCAGTCGTGCATGCGCACGTTGTAGTAGGCGAACGCGCGCGCGTCGAGCGCGACGGCAACCTCTTGCTCCTCGCCCGGCTGCAAAAAGACCTTTCGGAAACCCTTGAGTTCCTTTTCGGGACGGAAAGCCGTGCTTTCCACATCGCTCACATAGATCTGGGCGATTTCCGCGCCCGCGACAGCCCCCGTGTTTTTTACCTTGAAGGAAACGGTGAGCGTTTCCCCCTCATCGATCGAATCGGCTGAAAGCTTCAGATCGCGATAGCTGAACGCCGTGTAGGAAAGCCCGTAGCCGAAGGGATAACGCACCGGCTTTTTCGCCGCGTCGAAGTAGCGGTAGCCGACAAACACGCTTTCGCGGTATTCAACCGTGCGCGGCCCCATGGGAAAATAGTTGGAAACGATGTTGTCCGCATAGCGCAGCGGATAGGTTTCCGCCAGCTTGCCTGCGGGGTTAACCGCGCCGTAAAGCACGTCGCGCGCGGCCTCGCCGCCTGCCTGTCCGCCGAGGTACAGGTGCAAAATGGCCTTTGCGTCCCCTTCCCAATCCCCGATCTCGACAGGCGCGCCGCCGGAGAAGACAACGATCAGGTTTTTGTTCGCCTTGGCAAGCTCCCGCAAGAGGATGTTGTGCGATTCCGGCAGCTTCATGTGCGGCCGGTCGAACCCCTCGCTTTCGTACGCGTCGATCAGTCCGACAAAGACCAGCACGGCATCCTTGCCCTTCG
The DNA here is from genome assembly GCA_964550295.1 of uncultured Clostridium sp. Classification (GTDB taxonomy): domain Bacteria; phylum Bacillota; class Clostridia; order Christensenellales; family CAG-138; genus Phil1. The sequence goes on from CAZJYV010000198.1 coordinate 2,992, forward strand.
CCGTTTCGCACGCTTGTCGGATCAGCTTCGCGCGGTATCCGTCGCCCTTGAGCGAATAGCCCGGCGCAAAGGCATAGGGCTGCCCCCATCCGTCAAGCGCATCTGTGAAGGAAACCGTTTTCGGGGGATCGATATGGCTTGAGCCGGACCCCTGATAGCGCAGCTTTTTCGCGAGCATGCCGATTACGGCGATCTTTTGCTCCCTCTTTATGGGAAGCGCCCCGTTTTCGTTTTTCAGCAGCACGGC
>CAZJYV010000199.1:0-3233 GCA_964550295.1 uncultured Clostridium sp.
TCCCGCGGCACATCGGCGAATCCGCTTAATGCTGCTTCCGTCAGGACCTGACATGATTCACGGCCCCCAATTGCACAGGACCCGGCCATCAACGCTCCTTGCCGATTCCGGACCCCACAGGTTCGGGCCTTGGAACAGGAATTGTACCCTGCTGTAGCGGATTGCAGGTACAGGGCACCGCTAACTCCCCGCCTAGCGCGGCAAGCATATTGTACTGTTAATGCGGAATGTTTGCAAGCGGAAAAGTCAGAAATATGTTTCCAACGCCCAGCGAGCCGCTTCGCGGACGGCGATAAACGGGGAGGAAAGTGCGGCGCGGATGTCATCCTCAAAGAGCCGTTCCCGCGCAGCCAGAGCGATGGCCTCTACGGTGAGCTTGCCGCCGCCCGTGATGTTCCTGCCGACGAGCGCGCGCGCATCCTTCGCATCACCCCGTACCAGGCGGCGCAGATCGAATGCAGCGCGGATATCTGTGGGGAGCGCATCTTCATCGAGGCGAGCGTTTTTCGGACAAATTCGCTGGCATGCGTCGCAGCCGAGGAAGGATGCGAGCTTTTCAAGCACAAAAGGCGGATGCGCGGCACCATCCATGAAGTAGCGCAGGCACTTCGTTGCGTCGAGTCCCCCCGGGGCGATCGCGCCGGTTGGGCAGGCGCGAATGCACGCACCGCAAGCGTTCGGGCAGGTCGAGTTGTCTGACTCGTAAGTAAGAGGGGAGCAGGCGTTTGTCGCCAGGGTAAAAAGCGAAACGCGCGTGCCGTATCCATCGAGGGAAAGCAGCCCATTCCGCGAAGGCGAGCCTACGCCGTTGCCTAACGCAAGCGCGCGCGCCGGCAGCCATGCGGTTTCGCAATAGAAACCCTGCGCGGCAATATCCCGAGCAAGGGCCTTGGCTGAAAAAAAGGCCTGATTTTCGGCGATGTAGTATGGGAGGATGCGCTCTTCCCGCTGATATGGCAGATAGGAACGGACGAGCAGAACGACGCATGTCGCCTGCGGAAGGGCCAAAGGAACATTCCAGTCCATACCGGAGTCGGTACGCTGACGAAAAGCCGTGTCCCGCCAGAGCGGCAGAGGCATGGGTGTGAGAAAATACGCAGCGGAGAAACCGTGTTCCCGCGCGGCTTTTTCAATCGCTTCGTGCATGATATCATCATAACATGAAAACCATGAAAGTAAAGGAATCGGAAAGATGAAAAAGAAACGCTTTGAAATAGACGGCATGACATGCTCTGCCTGCGTCGCTCATGTGGAAAAGAGCGTTAAGGCGCTTGATGGTATCGACGAGGCGACGGTGAGCCTGTTGACGAATTCGATGAGCGTGCTCTACGACGAGGACACGATAGACGAAGCGAAGATCGTCGCCGCCGTCGACCGCGCGGGCTACAAGGCGAGCGTCGCGGGTGACGACATCGCGCAGACGGTCAAAAAAGACCGTGAGAAAAAAGACAAAAGCATGTCTCAAAGGCTCTGGTGGTCAGTTGGGCTGCTGATTGTGCTCATGTATATCTCTATGGGGCATATGATCGGCCTGCCGCTGCCGATGGTTCTGCATGAAAACAAACTGCTTTTTGCGCTGGTGCAGCTGGCGATTACAATCCCTATATGCATCCTGAACAGAAGTTATTTTATCGTGGGGTTCCGCCAGTTGTTTCGCGGCGCGCCGAACATGGATTCGCTTATCGCCGTCGGCTCCGGCGCGGCGCTCATTTACGGCCTTTTTGCGCTGTATAAGATCGCCACAGGCGACGCGATGGAGGCTGAGCATTATGCGATGCAGCTTTACTTTGAATCCGCTGCGACGATCCTGACGCTGGTCATGGTCGGCAAGACGCTCGAAACCCGCTCCCGCTCAAAAACCGGCGCGGCGATCGAGAAGCTGATCGACCTTACACCCAAATTTGCCGCCCTTGTGACGGATGACGGGGATAGGCTCGTACCCGTGGCGCAAATTCGCGTGGGCGACCGCGTGCGCGTCAAGTCCGGTGAAGGCGTGCCGGTGGATGGTGTAATCACGGAGGGGCATAGCGCCGTGGATGAATCCATGCTCACGGGCGAAAGCCTGCCGGTGGATAAGGCGCCGGGCGATTCTGCCAGCGCCGGTACAGTCAACCGTACCGGATCGTTTGTGCTTAAAAGCACGCGCGTGGGCAGCGAAACGACGCTCGCCCGCATGATTACTCTCGTGGAGGAGGCAGGTGCGTCGAAAGCGCCGATTGCCCGCCTCGCGGATAAGATCGCCGCCGTGTTTGTGCCGATTGTTATGGGCATCGCGCTCGTTTCAGGCATCGCGTGGCTGATCGCCGGACAAACGTTTGAATTTGCGCTGACCATCGCGATATCCGTGCTGGTGGTGAGCTGCCCTTGTGCCCTCGGTCTGGCGACCCCCGTCGCTATTATGACAGGCACGGGCAAAGCTGCGCAAAACGGAATATTGATCCGTTCCGCCGAGGCACTCGAAACGGCAGGGCATGTGAGCACTATGGTTCTCGATAAAACGGGAACCATCACCGAGGGCCGCCCGGAGGTCACAGATGAAGTAACCTGCGCGGTGTCCGCGCGCGCGCTCGCTGCGCTCGCTGCCGCGCTGGAGCGCGGCTCGGAGCACCCCATTGCGCAAGCAGTGCTCCGGCGCGCGGCCGCCCTCTCCCTGCAGGTGCGCGATGCGGAAAACTTTGCCGCTATTCCGGGCCGGGGCGTTTTGGCCACAGTCGATGGGAAAGCATCTCTTGCGGGCAACGCGGAGCTGATGACGGAAAACGGCATCGATTTATCTATGGTCGCCGCCGAAGAGCAGCGACTGGGCGGGGAAGGGAAAACCGTCATTTATGTCGCACAGGATGGCATCCTTCTCGGGCTGATCGCCATTGCGGATGTGATCAAGCCGACGAGTTCCATGGCGATTGCCAAACTCAGGGAGCTTGGCATCCGCACTGTGATGCTCACGGGGGATCACGAAGCCGCTGCACGCACCATCGCGAAACGGGCCGGGGTCGATGAAGTGCGCGCCCGCGTCATGCCGGAGGATAAGGCGCGAGTGATTCGCGAACTGCAGGAAAAGGGAAACCGTGTAGCCATGGTGGGGGATGGCATCAACGACGCGCCGGCGCTCGTCACGGCCGATGTGGGCATGGCGATCGGCGCGGGGACGGATATAGCTATCGAAAGTGCGGATATCGTCCTGATGAAGAGCGATCTCATGGATGCACTCGACGCGCTGCGCCTATCCAAGA
>CAZJYV010000200.1:0-3222 GCA_964550295.1 uncultured Clostridium sp.
TCCGCGTTTCAAAAAACCGTTGCGCACGTTCCGACGGTTCCCATATTTACCGGTTGTAAGGAATCATGAATAAGGATACAATCGTAAACAAACATTTTCAGCGCTCTTTCCCCGGCTACGATGTCGAGGAGGTGGATGCTTTTCTCGACGAGATCGTCCGCGATATGGATAGGCGCGAGCAGGAACTCGGCATCTTAAAACTGCGCATTAAAATCCTGCTCGAGGAGCTTGAAGGCCGCGGCCTGATCAACCGCAAGGCCGGGACAACGACAAAGACCGTGCCTGAGCAACAGAAACCGACCGGCGGCCGCGCGGAATCAGACACGCAAAATGCACAGCCCGTTCCGCCGGATCCCGCTGCGGAGAAAGAAACATCCGAACCGGATGAACAATAAAGAGATGATAAGAGCGGAATTTGATAAGACTGCCACCATCCCCATGAGCATGGAGGAACTGCGCGAAAGGGGCATCGGGCGGCTTGATTTTGTACTCGTCACAGGGGATGCGCTCATCGATCATCCCTCCTTTGGCACGGCGATCATCGCGCGCGTGCTCATGGCGCACGGATACAGCGTGGGCGTGATCGCCCAGCCGGACTGGCGGGATGTTACGGCCTTCCGTTCGCTCGGCAAGCCGAAGCTCGCCTTCCTCATCAACTCCGGCAATATGGATTCCATGGTCAACCACTATACCTCTTCAAAAAAGCCCAGGAGCGAGGACGCGTATTCCGAGGGCGGCGCTGCGGGCAAACGGCCGGATCGCGCGGTGATCGTTTACGCCAACCGCTGCCGCGAGGCGTTCCGCAAAGTTCCCATCGTCATCGGCGGCATTGAGGCGAGCCTTCGGCGGTTCGCGCATTACGATTACTGGGATAACAAGGTAAGGCGAAGCATCCTCGTCGATTCCGGCGCGGATCTGCTCATCTACGGTATGGGGGAAAGGCAAATCGTCGATATCGCGGACGCGCTTTCCGCCGGCCTTCCCGCCGACCAGATCACCTATGTGGCGGGAACCTGCTTCCATACCGAATCGCTGGATAAGGTATACGACTATCAGCTCATCGAAAGCTTCGAGGAGGTTGCGGCCGATAAGGTGAAGTATGCTTCCGCCTTCATGGCACAATACCGCGAGCAGGACGCCGTGCGCGGCGCGCGCCTCGTGCAGCCGCACGGCAACGGTTTCCTCGTGGCAAACCCGCCCGCACAGCCGCTTACCGCGCAGGAACTGGATGATGTGTATGAGCTGCCCTATATGAGAAAACCGCATCCGGTCTATCAAAAACCCATCCCCGCGCTCGAGGAGGTTGAATTCTCGCTGACTTCCTGCCGGGGCTGCTTCGGGGGCTGCTCCTTCTGCGCGCTGACCTTCCATCAGGGCAGGGTCGTGCAGGCGAGGAGCCGCGCTTCCCTCGTTCGCGAAGCACAGCTTTTTACAACGCTGCCCGGCTTCAAAGGTAACATCCACGACGTAGGCGGCCCCACGGCGGATTTCCGCATCCCCGCGTGCAAAAAACAGCTTGACAAGGGCGTATGCGCCGACCGCCAATGCCTAGGCTTCAAGCCCTGCCCGCATCTTGAGGTCTCTCACACGGACTATGTAAAACTTCTCGGCGAACTGTTGAAGGTGCCGGGCGTGAAGCGCGTGTTCGTGCGTTCCGGCGTGCGTTACGATTATGTGATGTACGATCAGTCGGATGCTTTTATCAAGGCGCTCGTGCGCTCCCATGTCAGCGGCAGGCTCAAGGTCGCGCCGGAGCATGTGAGCGACCGGGTTTTGCGCCTGATGGGTAAACCTTCGCACGAGCTGTACGATTCGTTCGCGCGCCGTTACGAAAAGCTCAGCGCCCAAGAGGGCAAGGAACAATTCATCGTTCCGTATTTCATGAGCTCGCATCCCGGAAGCGATCTTGACGCTGCCATCGAGCTTGCGCTTTACTTGAAAAAGACAGGCCAGCGCCCCGAGCAGGTGCAGGACTTCTATCCGACGCCCGGCACGCTTTCGACCTGCATGTATTATACGGGCATCGATCCCCGCACGGGCGAGAAGGTCTATGTGCCGCGCTCGTCCGGAGAAAAGGCGATGCAGCGTGCGCTGATGCAGTACTTTAAGCCCGCGTACGCACCGCTTGCGCGCGAGGCGCTCAAACAGGCCGGCAGAGAAGATTTGATCGGGTTTGACAAAAATGCCCTTCTTCCTCCGCGGGATATCGCGCGTATACCGAAAAATGCAGGAAGTCATGACGCAAATTTCAACAAACGCGGCAATAAAGCGCCGCGCCGCAGGTGAGAACCGCAAAACAGGCTTGCCGTAAAGCATAAAAACGCCCCGCAAATCTGCTTTTTCAGTGGTTTATGATTTTATGAAGATGCGCAAATTAAAGTTGCATAAATGAATTTTATGCTTCCTTTTTATGATGCTATATGATACAATCCTTAAGGTTCATTGTAGATTTTTTGTCAATTTCTCGCGGTCAAACATCAGAGGAGGATTATTTCATGGCAATCGAAAACAGCATCCGTAAGGAACAGCTGGAACAACTTGACGCGGTCATCGCCGAATGGAAGGAAGTACCGGGCGGTCTTCTTCCCATGATGCAGCACGCGCAGAGAATCTGCGGCTGTGTGAACGAGGAAGTGCAGCACTATATCAGCAAGATGACCGGTACGCCGGTGAGCGTGATTTACGGCGTTGCGACCTTTTATTCTCTGTTCACTTTGCAGCCCAAGGGCAAGAATTCCATCGGTCTGTGCCTGGGAACCGCCTGCTATGTGCGCGGCAGCCAGCTTGTGTTGGATGAGCTTGAAAAGCAGATCGGCGTCGAAGTCGGCAAAACCACAGCGGACGGCCTGTTTACCCTTGAAGCTACGCGCTGCATCGGCTGCTGCGGGCTTGCTCCAGCCATGATGATCAACGAAGAGGTGTACGGCAGACTGACGCCGGACCAGATCCCCGCGATTGTGGAGAAATACCGCGCGAGGGGCTGAGCCCATGGTCATGAAGGAACTATCCCTGCATCTGCTCGACATCGCGCAGAATTCCATCTCGGCGGGGGCGACGCTGATTGAAATAACGGTCGAGGTGGACCACGCAAGGGATATGGTGCGCTGTCAGGTGAAGGACAACGGGCGCGGCATGGATCGCGATCTGCTCGAAAGGGTTACGGATCCGTTCACCACAACACGCACCACAAGGAAGGTCGGGCTGGGTATCCCCTTTTTCAAG
>CAZJYV010000201.1:0-3206 GCA_964550295.1 uncultured Clostridium sp.
ACGATCAGGAATGAAGCGACGGCCAGCAGCGCGCACGCGACGATGTACGCCGGTATCGGATCAAAAGAGGGCAAACCGGCCATCAGCCACTGATACGCCCTGAAAATTGTGTAATTGTGTGTAAAAACTGCGGCGGCAAAAGAAATGAGGAAGGCAACGATCGACTTCATGCTTTTACCCAAGGTGAAAAAGGAAAGCATGAAAGCTGCCATCGTCATCAGCTCGGCCGAGTTGAGCAGCCATACAACAATGGAAAACCGCGCGCCGACATACACGGTTGCGCCGTGGCGCAGCAGGTAGTTGCCTACAAAGTACGCGCCCCAAGCAAGGAGAGATACCGCGGCGATGAGGCAGCCGCCGATATCCGCGCCGGAGGTGCGCGCGTCCACCAGATCATGGAAACGGTGGCGGATGTTCTTATTCAAGCATAGGCTCACCCGAAGACCGGGGAACCATTTGCCGAAAAGGCTCAGTACGAACGATACGACCAGCACCTTTGCGATAATGAACAGATACCACGCGAGGAGCGCGAACCACGCGCCTTCGCTCACGCCGTTCACTTTCGTGATATAGGGCTGCCCCTGCGCGTTGTAATGGACGATGTCCTTTCCTAAACCGGAGAGCAGCGAGTTGCCGAGGATTAAGAAAAAATAACATAGCGCGATGATCAGGGCAAGGGCCAGCACGTTTGTTACATAAAACGCAAAACGCGCCCGCATGGGCTTTCTGACTTGATTCATAACGAATCCTCCTCTAATAAGCCGAAAATGGAACGAATTGTCATGATTATTATAACAGCATCTATGCAAGTTGACACGCATTATTTACAATAGAAACAGGGAACGGCAGAATGCCCGGCATGTGAAGCCCTGTTCAACAATCAAGCTGAAATTCAGAAAAATTACCAACTGCAACCAGCGGTTGACATATTTCCAAGCGCGCTGTATGGTGTGCAACCGGCCGGATTGATATGATGAGGGCACGAAATCGAGATAAAATGCAGGGAGGAAGAAAAACATGATTCTCGCGGATAAGATACTCGCGCTTCGCAGAAACAGCGGCTGGTCACAGGAGGAGATGGCGGATAAACTCAATGTGTCCCGCCAGTCCGTATCGAAATGGGAAAGCGCGCAGAGCATACCGGATATCAATAAGATATTGGAGATGGCAAAGCTTTTCGGCGTGACCACGGATTATTTGTTAAAGGATGATATGGAATCCGTCGCATACTCGGGGGAAGACGAGGGCAAATATCCCCGCGTTTCCGTTCAGGAGGCGAACGCGTTTATGAGCGATAACGCCTTTTTCGGCAAACGGTTGGCGATGAGCGTCATGCTCTTCATACTAAGCCCCGTTCTGCTGATCCTGCTTGCCGGAATCGCGGAGCTGAACATCCCCGGAAACACCATGACGGTCGGTCTGGCCTCAGGCATCGGCGTGGTTGTGCTGCTGCTTATGATCGCTTCGGGCGTTTTCCTGATCATCTTCAGCTCGCATAAGGTTCAAAAATATGAATACCTGAAAAAAGGCGAGTTCGAGCTGGAATACGGCGTGGAGGGCATCGTGCGGGAAAAACGGAGCGCCTATGAAAGGCGCAACAGCGTAAGCGTCGCCGCCGGTGTCGCAATGTGCATACTCAGCGCCGTTCCGCTCATCATCGCAGGCGCGTCCGGCGCGCCGGAATTTGTCTGCATCCTGCTGACGGGGCTTATGTTCGCGATCATCGCCTGCGCTGTTTTTCTCTTTATTACCGCTGGCGTACGCAAAAGCAGCTGCGACCAGCTCCTTCGTCTGGGCGACTATACTGCAAGCGAGATTGAGGTGAACAAGCGTGCAGATAAGCTGGGCGCAATCTACTGGCCCTGTGCCACCGCGGTTTACCTCGCCATCAGTTTCCTGACCTTCCGCTGGGATATCACCTGGGTTATATGGCCTGTGGCGGCGCTCCTGTTCGTGGGGATATCCCACGCAGTCAAAGACAACAGGGAAAATTGAATGTAAACGATCCGCAGGAAACCCTTTGTATCTAACTGCTCATGCTAAAATGACGGCATCCGCTTTTCAGCGGATGCCGTTTGTGCTCGGTTTGATTGTCAACGATCAATCGTCAATTGTTGTTCGCGCTCCTGTCCACATAATGGGTATGGAGCAGATCATGCGCCTTGTGGCTGCCCGGTTCGCCGAGGAACTCATCGTAAACCTTCTTGATCGAGGGATTTTGATGGCTCTTGCGAATAACCATGGATTCGTCCTCATCATAGGTCGCCGCGGCGCGCGCCGCGCGCGGATCAACGAAATACCGGGTGCGGGCGTCCACGATGGGCTGGCCGCCGCCGGTTACGCAGCCGCCGGGGCAACCCATGACCTCGATGAAATGATAGGTTTTCTCTCCGCTGCGGATGGCGTCGAGCAGCTTCGCGGCGTTGCCTGTGCCGTGGGCGATGGCAACTTTGATATCCATGCCGTTGATGTTGACCGTGGCTTCTTTGATGCCATCAAGCCCGCGCACATCGCAGTATTCAACCTTTTTGAGGTCCTGACCGGAAAGGATGTCAGCGACGGTGCGCAGCGCAGCTTCCATTACGCCGCCGGTCACGCCGAAGATAACCGCCGCGCCGGTGGACTCGCCGAGTATCGCGTCAAAACTCTCGTCCGCAAGGTGAACAAAGTCGATGCCGGCTTTATGGATCATGCGGGCCAACTCGCGCGTGGTGAGGTTGGCGTCCACATCGCGGTAGCCTTCGCGCCCGAACTCGGGACGCTTGATTTCAAACTTTTTGGCCGTGCAGGGCATGACGGAAACGACGAAAATGTCCTTCGGATCAAGGCCGTTCTTCTGCGCGAAGTAGGTCTTCGTCATAGCGCCCTGCATCTGGTTCGGACTCTTGCAGGAGGAAAGGTTCGGGATGAAATCAGGATAGAAGTGCTCGCAGAACTTCACCCAACCCGGACTGCAGGAGGTGATCATGGGCAGAACGCCGCCTTCTTTGATGCGGTGCAGCAGCTCCGTGCCTTCCTCCATGATGGTGAGATCGGCCGCGAAGTCCACGTCAAACACGCGGTCCGCTCCGAGGCGGCGGATTGCGGCAACCATCTTGCCCGTGCAGCGGGTGCCGATGGGCAGGCCGAACTCCTCGCCGATGGCGACGCGGATGGACGGGGCGGTTTGGAACACCACATACTTTTTCGGGTCGGCAAGCGCTTCC
>CAZJYV010000202.1:0-3070 GCA_964550295.1 uncultured Clostridium sp.
GGCGGAGACCTCCATCACATCGCCGTCTTTCAACTCGCGCATAGTCTCGAACACTTTCATGATCGGGCCGGGGCACTGCATGCCGCTGCAGTCGATGCGCATGCTGAAAGCAGGCACATCCTTCGTATCCATATGGCCTGCGTCGGAAACAGGCGCCGCGCTCGAAATATTCATGTTCTCCTCCTTGTTATAATGCGTGGATTGATAGAATCTCGTTCCGCCGGGATACAGCAGCACGTTTGGGAAACCGTTGTTCATCAGGATGCGCGCCGCGTTATAGGAACGCACGCCGATGGCGCAGAACGTAATGATCTGCTTCTGTTTATCAAGCTCGCCAAGCCTGTCACGCAGCTGCCCGAGCGGAATATGCACGGCGTTGGGCAGCGTGTAAGCCATGAGTTCCGCTTCTTCGCGAATATCGAGCAGCAAAGCATCGGAATTTTTTTCGATCGCATCCCATGCCGCGAAAACCACCTTGCCCGAGAGTACGTTATCCGCGACAAAGCCTGCCATGTTGACGGGATCCTTCGCCGAGGAGTAGGGCGGCGCGTAGGCAAGCTCCAGCCCGGCAAGCTCGCTGATGCCGCCGCCGAGGCAGATGGTCACGGCAATGGTGTCGATGCGCTTATCCACCCCGTCGCGTCCGACGATCTGCGCACCGTAAATCTTTTTGCCGTCCATGCTGAAAAGGAGCTTGAGCGTCAGCGGAACCGCACCCGGATAATAACCCGCGTGCGAGTTCTGCGTGATGATGACGCTTTCATAATCCTTGCCCTTGACAAGCCCACGTTTGACGAGCGTTTTCTCATTCATGCCGGTACTCGCGGCCGTCAGGTCGAACACCTGCGCAACCGCTGTGCCCTGCGTTCCTTCGTACTTTTCATGCGCGCCTGCAATGTTGTTTGCCGCGATGCGCCCCTGCTTGTTAGCGGGGCCGGCAAGCGGAATCATGGTGCGCTCCTTGGATATGAAATCCGCCACTTCGATCACATCGCCGACGGCGTAAATGTCCGGATCGGATGTTTGCAGATAGTCGTCCACGACGATGCCGCCGCGCGCGTTCATCTGAAGGCCGGCGGCTTTTGCCAGCTCTCCGTTCGGCTTAACGCCGATGGCGAGCAGCACCAGTTCGGCGGATACCGTTTTGCCGGACTTCAGCGTAATGTCCGTATAAGCATCCCGGTCGCTGAAGGACGCAACCCCGTCGCCGAGGAACAGCTTTACGCCGTTGGACTCGATATTCTCATGCAAAAGCTGGGCAAGCTCGTAGTCGATCGGCGCCATAACCTGATCGAGCATTTCGATGACGGACACTTCAAGCCCAGCGCGGCGAAGATTTTCCGCCATCTCAAGGCCGATGAATCCGCCGCCAATCACGGCTGCGGTTTTGATGCCGCCTTCCCGCGCAAGTTTGCGGATGCCCTCTGCATCGGAAACCGTCCAAAGCGTCCGGATACGGGGCGAATCAATGCCGGGGATCGGCGGACGCAGCGGGGAGGAACCGGTTGAGATGACGAGCGTATCGTAGCTTTCATCATACGTTTCGCCGGAACCCGCATTCTGAATGCGGACGCACTTGTTCGCCCTGTCTATGGAGACGACCTCATTTTTTACACGCACGTCCACATTGTATTTTTTCTTCATAGCCTCTGGCGTTTGCAAAAGGAGGGCGCTGCGTTCCCTGATCACATCGCCCACATGATAAGGCAACCCGCAGTTTGCGTAGGAGATATGTTCCCCACGCTCAAGCATGATGATTTGCGCGCCTTCGTCAAGCCTGCGCAGCCTTGCCGCGCAACTTGCGCCTCCCGCGACGCCGCCGATGATAACAACTTTTCGCATGAATCAATCCTCCCGTTTTCGATACGCCGATGGCGTTTGTTTATTGCCCTGTTGAAGCACCCGTTTGCGCGTCCCACTTTGACTATATTTTCACATATATGAGTGCGAATCGAGTTTTGCCTTATTGTTCATATGTTAACCTTAGGTGATGGAAATCACCGTGATATTGTCACACAGGCAAAGTGAAGCAAAAAGCCGGACCGCGGCGATGCGCAGGTCCGGCTCCGTGGAGTTTTATTAGTAATTCTCTTTCCTTACTTCAAAATAGCTGCTGCTGTGATTGCAGACGGGGCAGATTTGAGGCGCTTTCTTCCCCATGACGAGATGCCCGCACACGCGGCATTCCCACATGATCTCATCGCTTTTTTCAAACACCTTCTGCATTTCGATGTTCTTGAGAAGCTGGCGGTAGCGCTCCTCATGCGCCTTTTCGATAGCGCCGACGCGGCGCAGACGTGCCGCAAGCTTCGAGAAGCCTTCGTTTTCGGCGTCCAGGGCGAAGCGCTCGTACATATCCGTCCACTCGTAGTTCTCACCTTGGGCTGCCGCAAGCAGGTTTTCGGCTGTGCTGCCGAGATGGCCGAGCTCCTCAAACCAGATCTGCGCGTGCTCCTGCTCGTTGCGCGCGGTTTTGAGGAAAATTTCCGAAATCTGGTCGTATCCCTCCCGTGCTGCGACCTGCGCAAAGTATGTATATTTGTTGCGCGCCTGGCTCTCCCCGGCAAACGCTTCGGCAAGGTTTTTTTCGGTCTTCGTGCCGGCGTATGGGTTTTTCTTCTCCGGCTGCTCTTCGAGCTTTGCGAACTTTCCGGCCTGCGCACCGCAGCGCGGGCAAGCGAAACCGGCGGGAAGGGGGCCTTCATGAACATACCCGCAGACTGTGCATTTCCATCTTTCCATCATTGATCCTCCGTTTTTGCTCAACGCGATTTGCAAGCCTTTACGCCTGCGTGAACATCGATTTTTCAGCCCCGCAGATGGGGCATGCCCAATCCTCCGGGATATCTTCCCACTTTGTGCCGGGCGCGATGCCGTCTTCCGGGATGCCCTGCGCCTCGTCGTACACATAACCGCAAATCGTGCATACATATTGTTTCATTGCCGCTATACCCCTTTCGTTTATTAGATATATTATACCTTTTATATCCATTTACATGCAATGGCCGCGTGATCGTCCATTCGACTGCACTGCATAAAACCAAGTATCGGGATATCGCCGTTTTGTCCG
>CAZJYV010000203.1:0-3047 GCA_964550295.1 uncultured Clostridium sp.
CGAGCGACTCGCGCGCAAGTTTGCCGCGTCCGGCTTCCCCGCCGCCATCGTTTGCCATAACGGTTTGGGCGTATTCGGGCGCCATCTCGGGGCGATGTATGACGTTGAGGATCAGTTTATCTGCCATCTGCGCATCTTCCATTTCTTATGATACCTGTATATATGTTGGCAAATAGGATGAAATGACGGCGTGTTTTCTTTGCGCAATCGCTTGCGCAAACCGCATACAGCAAGGTTGGACAGGATGTTTCAGTTTTGGTAATGCAAAATGCGGTGTGCAACGAATGTGCGGGCTTGAACCGGCTCGCGCTCCAGCAGACGGATGAGCGTTTCCCCGGCGGCAATGCCGTAGCTTCGCACGTCCACATCGATCACCGAGTCCACAAGAGAAAGGTTTCGGAGCAAATCGCTGTTGTAAAACGAGGATACGCGGGGATTGGTCAACCCCTCCGCCGAAAGCTGCTCAACAACCTTGGCGCAAATGTAATCGTCCCCGCAGAGGATGTGCTCTGCGCCGGCCTCAACAGCGCGCATACATGCTTCCCGCACCGCCTTGCCGCCGGTCACACCCGTGATGATAAGGGAAGGGTCCGCCGCCCTGCAGGCATCCGCGAACGCCGCGGAAAATCCGTCCAGCCTGTTCTTGTTGACGATGTATTGCAGGTTCCCGAGGATCAGCGCGACGCGCCCCGCACCCTTATGCAGGAGCTGTGCCGTCAGGCCGCGGCAGGCGGCGACGGTGTCCGTATCCACCTGGATGATGCTTGGGTCGCCCGACGAGCCAACCGTAACGAACGGCATGCGCGCGGCTTTTAGAAAATCCGCGGGGTAGTCCACGACGAGGGAACGCGTGAGAAGGATTCCGTCCGCCTTTCGGTTTGAAACGATCCGCCTCAGGCCGGTGATATCCGATTCGCCGATGGTGGCGACCAGCACATCGTAATTGCGCTTTGCCGCGGCCTCGCACACGCCCATCAGGCACTCCTGAAAGAACGGGATTTCGTTATAGAACGCCTCGGTTAGAACCGCGACGCAGATGTTGTTCGTGCGCGAGCGCGCAAGACCGCTTGCGATACCGTTGGGCGTGTAGCCGTGCCGTGCCGCGTAATCGAGCACGCGCCTGCGCGTTTCTTCGCTCACGCGCCCGTTGCCGGATATCGCACGGGAAATGGTTGATTTTGACAGGCCGAGTTCAGCGGCCAAATCATCGAGGATGAAGTTTTTTCCTTTGGCTATCATGTTGTGTTCTGCCGTTGGGATCGGCTGCAGATCAGAATTGCGCAACCGCTTGCGCATATGTATCATATCATACCGCGCCTGCCGCGTCAACGGCTAAAACAAAAGCGCCGCGCCCAAGCGGCGCAAGCGATGGAAAAAACAGAATCTCTCCGGGCGCATGCCCGTATTACAGCGTGGATTGCCCCGCGCGGAACACAAACGGAATCTCCAGGGAGACGATGTCCTCCCTGCATTTTGTCCAGATATCGTCAAGCGCGCCGACGCAGCCGTACGCCATCTCCTCGATGGGGATCTCGATCACCGTCAGGCTCGGCCGCGGATAATGATACAGGTCAGCCTCGTTGGTTCCCACTGCGATCACCTCGATCTGCCCCGGCACATCCCGCTTTTCGTCAATCAGGCGGCGCAGGATGCCCAACGCAAGGATGTCCGAGCAGCAAAAGACGCCCGTATGTTCCCGGTTGAGCCGGAACGCGTCCACGCTCGCAATGCCCTGCGCAACAGTGCTGCCCCCCGCGTGAACGACCTGCACCGGCACGCCCGCCTTTTCCATCTCGGCGCAAAACCCGTTCAGGCGCGCCTGCGCATATTCCAGCTCCGCATGGTCGGCGACCGCGACCGCGCGCGTGCAGCCGTGTTGGAGGAATGTCTGCGCCGCCCGCGCGCCGACGCCCTCGTTATCGACGCCCACGCTTGTGTATTTTTGTGAACGCCTGTTGTAGAGAACGACCGGACAGGTCGTGGACAGACTTTCCATATAGGCGAGGTCGTTCCTCGCCGCCGTGCAGATGATCACGCCGGAGTACATGCTCAGCGTGCGCTGCGTGGCGACTTCGGCAAGTTGTTCCGGCTGATACGGGCGCACGACGAGTTCCGCGTCAAGCCCGTTTTCCATGATAAACCGCTGTGCGCCGCGCAGGAACTTCGCGACAAGCACTGCGCGGTAATCCACCGCCCAGAAAATCGCGATGTTTTTTTTGTGCGGCTCGTCGCTGCGAAGCCGCCGTGCGGAAATGTTCGGCTGATAGTCCAGCTCGCGCGCCGCGGCGAGGATAACGCGCTGCGTGGATGCCGGAATGCTCCGCTCCTGCGCGCTTCCGCGCAGCACGATGGAAACCGTGCTGATCGAATAACCCGTCCGCTCGGCAATCTGCTTGATCGTACCCATGCGACCACCATCCTTCCGCTCGACTTTATCATACATGCTCCCCCGCCTTTCGTCAAACCGCGCGGATCCGATTGACATCCTGTGAAAATATGATAGTATAAACTTATACTATAACGTTGTACGAACGCTTTGGGAGGTTTGGATGAAACAAGTCGTTATCGGCGGAGGTCAGGGCTTTTGGGGCGACAGCCCGGATGCGGCGATCCATATGGTGCGCAACGCCCACTTAAATTACATGGCCTGCGACTATCTCGCGGAACTGACGCTCTCCATCATGGCGCGCCAGAAGCTGCAAAATCCGGCTGCCGGCTACGCGCGCGATTTTCTTGAGCTGATGAAGGAAATCGCCGGAGATGCGAAGCAGCGCGGCGTACGCATTTTGACGAACGCGGGCGGCATGAACATCGAGGGCTGCGTGGAAGGCCTGCGCAAAATCGCGGAGGCAAAGGGGCTTGCGAACTATAGGATCGGCTATGTCACAGGGGATGACCTCTCCGGCAAAATTGACGGGATGCTTGCCGCCGGTGTAGCTTTTGACAATATGGACGACGTGGGTGATTTTTCCGAAATTAAAGATAAGATCGTGAACGCGAACGTGTACTTCGGCCACGAACCCATCCTCGACTGCCTCCGGCAGGAG
>CAZJYV010000204.1:0-3033 GCA_964550295.1 uncultured Clostridium sp.
TGTTACCAATTTACATTCTTTAACCCGAAAAAGGATCATCCGTACCGCCCGAGGTGGAGCTGGGCGAAGGTGTAGGTCCCCCGTTTTCGGGAATCGACTCTGCGCTGCCTGGCTGCGGGCTCGCATCCGGCGATGATGTACCCTCCGGTGCCTCGCCCCCGTTTCCGCCGGGTGAATAGACCGGATCGCCCATCGCGCTCAGGTCGAGCGTTCCGGAAGCGTCAAGACCCATCTCCGTCAGTTTCGGGAGTACGGCAACATAATTGGCAAGCTTGCCGTCAAGGTCATCCGGTTGGCCGATGTGAAGCGTCAATCCCTTGAGTGTCGTCATAGAAACGCTCAGAGGATTGCTCAAATCCACGGCGCTGATTTCATCCGCGATTCCTGTTCTGTATATCGCAGCCAGCAAAGCCACGAGCGTGCGCGAGTTGAAGTCCGACTCCTCGCCCAACCTCTGACCCACGTGATAACCGCCGAATCCCATGCCGGAGATCTGGATCAGCCCCGTATAGTCTGCCCGCGCGCCGATGGTAAGCACATACCCTTTCGGGTCGATGACCGCCTGCGCGTTGAGTCCGACAATCACGGCAGCTTCGGTACGTTCTGTCACGCTAATGACAAGCTTGTCTGGATAGACGCGCTTGATTTCCGCGCTTTCGATATACGGATTTTGCTCGATATTCCGCTCCGCATCAGCGAGATTGACGATCCAGATGTGCCTTGCGGTCTTGAGCTGCGACTCGGAAATGATCTCCTCCACCGAATAGCGCGCGTTGCCCGCAACAGCGATTTCGTCCACAATCAGCAAAACCCAGGCCAGCAGAAGCGCTGCCGCAATTACGACCGCCGCGATGCAGATCGAAAGGAAACGGTTGAACTTACGCCTGCGCTCTGCGGCTAGTTTTTCCCGCTCCGTCAGTGGCCGGGCGCGTTTTTGTGAGGGGCTTCGCGCACCGGGCGGAACATTCGTTCCCGCGCCGGAGTTTCGCATGCGATCTGCCTTTTTGCACGCCGCTTCCTTGTATGCAACGGCCGCGACAAAATCGATCTGTTGAACCGCATGCTTGTCCGGTGCCGCAGGTTCCTCATCAAACAGCTCCTGCGCGCTGCGCGACAGATCCAGCCCCTCGGCGGCTTTCGTTTCAGGCGCGGCAAACGGGCGAAGGTTCCATTCCTTCGCGCCGCGTTCCTGCCTGCTTCCGCCGTTGCTGTTCATGCAGTATGATTATGCCTCCCGTCGAATTTCCGCGCCCAGCGCCTGAAGCATTTCTTCCAGCTTCTCATAGCCCCTGTCGATAAACTCTGCGCTTTCAATCATAGTTTCGCCTTCCGCCGCAAGCCCCGCGAGGGTCAGTGCCGCGCCCCCGCGCAGATCCCTCGCGCATACGCGCGCGCCGGTCAACTTTTCTACGCCGCGGATGATGATGGTGCGATCTTTCTGCGTAAAACTCGCGCCCATGCGCTGAAGCTCCGATCCATGTTTGAAGCGGTTTTCAAACACGTTTTCAACGATCACACTGGTTCCGTTCGCAATGCAGCACAGCGCGAAAAACTGCGCCTGCATATCCGTCGGAAACCCTGGGTAGGGGAGCGTTTCGATCAGCTTGATCTCATTGAGCCTCTCTGGCGCAGAGATTTTGATCGTTTGCCCGCGGGAGTAAAGCTGACAGCCCGCTTCGCGCAGCTTTGCGAGCACGGAACCCAAATGCGTGGGTACAGTCCCCGTGAGCGTGATCTCTCCGCCGGTCATCGCCGCCGCGCACAGCAGCGTACCGGCAACGATGCGATCCGGCATAATCCTGTGAACGACCGGAACATCATCCTGCGTGGGGCGTTTGCCTAGGATGCGCACCGTGCTGCTGCCCGCTCCGCTCACCTCATGGCCCTGCGCGTTGAGGAACACTTGCAGGTCTTCAATCTCCGGCTCACGCGCAGCGTTGTGGATGAAGGTTTCACCTTCCGCTCCCACAGCCGCCATGATGATGTTCTCCGTCGCGCCTACGCTCGGATAGTCGAGGTGAATATCGGCCGCGGTGAGATGTTCCCCGTCGCAGACGATAAGGCCATGTATCTCGCGCACGTTTGCGCCGAGCATTTTCAACCCTTTGATATGCAGATCAATCGGCCTGTGACCGATTTCGCAACCGCCGGGGAACGTACATACCGCGTGTCCGAACCGTCCCAGCAGGGAGCCCAACATAAAAATAGACGAACGCAGTTCCTTTGAAGGACCCTGCGGCATCACATAGCTGTGCGCCATGGAGGGATCCAGTTCAAGTCCATCCTCCCGCCAAACCGCATTGACGCCGAGTTCCTCAAGGATGGCCAGCATGTTGTCAACATCCCGAAGATGTGGGCAATTCTCAAGTTTCAAGGGCGCTTGGGTCAGCAGGCTTGCCGCCAAAATAGGCAGGGCAGCGTTTTTAGCGCCTGAGACAGCCAAGCTGCCACTGAGCGGACGCCCGCCGGAAACTATGATGGATGCCATGCCCTCTCCTCTCCGCCGTACAACGGCACATTCCATCTTATGCGGAGAGAAGCGCATTCGTTCTCGGCCTTGCGCGGCCTATTCCGTGTTGCGTGAAATATTGAGCAAGATGCCCATAGCGCACAGAAAAATGACGAGCGACGTACCACCCGCGCTGATGAAGGGCAGCGTTTGCCCTGTCGGTGGCACGGAACTCGTGGCGACCGCGATATTCACCGCCGCCTGTATGCCCAGAACTGCCGTCATACCCGCCGCCATCAGGCTGCCGAATCGATCCCGGCAGCGCATCGCAACGCGCACGCCGCGGTAAACCACGAACGCGTACATTCCAATCACAGCGAGACTGCCCATGAAGCCGAGTTCCTCTCCGATGATGGAAAAGATAAAATCGCTCTCCCCGTACGGCAGGAACAAGAGCTTTTGGCGGCTGAAGTTCAGCCCCTGACCGAACAATCCGCCCGAACCCAGTGCCAACAAGGATTGGCGGAGCTGATACGCGCCGGTCTGATCCGAGTTCCACGGATCAAGGAACATCAGCACGCGCG
>CAZJYV010000205.1:0-3020 GCA_964550295.1 uncultured Clostridium sp.
ATGACGACGTGATGAACAAGCAGCGCGAGATCATCTACGGACAGCGCCGCAAGGTACTCATGGGCGAGGATGTCCACGATTCCGTCATGGAGATGATTCGGGAAACCGTTGCCGCCCGCATGGATCTGTTCGCGCCCGTGCATGCCAAGGCAGACGACTGGGATATGATGGGCCTTTATAAGGAACTTTACCAGATAACGGGCGACGATTTTACGGGTCAGCTCCACGGCATCAAGGATCGGAAGGAATTTGAGGAAAAAGCGACGGAACTGGTTGATGGAGCCTACCAGAAGCGCGAGGCTGACGTAACCGCGGCGAGCGTCGACATGCGCGAAATCGAGCGCGTGCTCCTGCTCAAGGCTGTTGACGCGCACTGGATGGATCATATCGACGGCATGGATCAACTGCGCCAGGGCATCGGTCTGCAGGCGCTGGGACAAAAGGATCCGGTCGTCGCCTACCGCAACATGGGCTTCGATATGTTCGATGAGATGATCATGGGTATCCGCGAGCGCACGGTTCGCACGCTTTTCCATGTTTCCGTCCGGCGCGAGGCGCCGAAGCGCGAGCAGCTCGCCAACCCCATTACGACTTCATCCGAAACCAAGCCGCAGCCCAAGAAGAGCGACCGGAAGCCCGGCCGCAACGACGCCTGCCCATGCGGCAGCGGCAAGAAATACAAGAACTGCTGCGGGAAGAACGATTAGCCGCAGCGAGCGCAAAAGAATAAAACCATCAATCGAGAGCCATCAATAAACATGAAGAAGGAAGTGAGTTAGAGTGATCCAGTTGGAAGAAACCCGGCAGAAGTTGACCGGAACCGTCGAAACGCTCAAAGAGGCAGGTGGGTCCCTTTAACCTTGCGGAACTTCGCGAGGAAAAGGACCTGCTGGAGTCCCAGATGGCCGAACCCGGCTTCTGGAACGATGTAGACAATGCGAACAAGGTCAATCAGCGGATGAAAGCCATCACCGCAAAGCTTGAAAAATACCGCAAGCTCGACGCGCGCTGCGAGGACCTTGAGGTGCTCATCGACATGGCGAACGAGGCGGAGGACGAAAGCCTGCTGCCCGAGATCTACGAGGAATACGCATCCCTCCATGCGGCAGTCGCTGCCCTGAAACTCGAAACGCTGCTCAGGGGTCCCTACGACATGAGCAACGCCGTCCTTTCGCTCCATGCGGGCGCGGGCGGAACCGAGGCACAGGACTGGGTTTCCATGCTCTACCGGATGTACACGCGTTACTGCGAGCGCCACGGCTACACGGTGCACGAACTCGACCTGCTTGAAGGGGATGAGGCGGGTATCAAGAGCGTAACCTTCGAAGTGATAGGCGACAACGCCTACGGTTATCTGAAAGCGGAAAAAGGCGTGCATCGTCTGGTCCGCATCTCGCCCTTTGACTCGGCGGGCAGAAGGCACACATCCTTCTCTTCCCTCGACGTAACGCCGATCTTCGACGATAATACAAACGACGTGGAGATCAATCCGGATGACCTGCGCGTGGACACCTACCGCAGCGGCGGCGCGGGCGGCCAGAACGTCAACAAAGTCAGCTCCGCCATCCGCCTCACGCACATCCCGACAGGCATCGTTGTGCAGTGCCAAAACGAGCGCAGCCAACTCCAAAACAGAGAAATGGCCATGCGTATTCTGCGCGGCAAGCTCGTTGAGGTTGCGGAGCGCGAACGCATGGATCACATGGTTGAAATCAAAGGCGAGATGAAAAAGATCGAGTGGGGCAGCCAGATCCGCTCCTACGTATTCCAGCCCTACACGCTTGTGAAGGATCACCGCACAGGCGTGGAGGACGGCAATATTCAAGCGGTCATGGACGGCGACATCGAAGCGTTCATCGACGCGTTCCTGGCGCAGAGCTAACAAACGATCAAAGGCGGCGAGCAATCGCCGCCTTTCTTATGCTGTCTACAGGTCGATAGAACCCGCAATCTCGCGCATCAGGATCGCCAGCGACAGCACATCCGCGCAACCGCCGGGGCTGAGGTTTTTTTCGATGAACACATCATCAAGCCGCCCAAGCGCATCCAAACGTTTTGTAAGCGGCAGCGCATTGATCCGCATCGCGCTTTGCTGCGCAAAAGCGAGCCCGGCCTCACCGCCGCGATGGATGAGGTTGGTATCCGCAAGCCGTTCCATCACAGCCGGCAGCGTCAGCGCCGCCGCATCTTCCGGGCAATACCCAAGGCTGATGAAGCCCGCAAGCGTTTCCGCCGCCGCGCATGCTGTTGGAAAACCCGCCGCCGCCTCGCCGCGCGCACCCGCAGCGCCGGTTTTTGCAAAGACGCGCTCCCCGTTTGTTGAAGGAGCATCCTTCGCCGCGCGCAAAGCCTCCTCCATGCCGATTGCCGCAAGGCGCGCAACCTCTGCAAGCGCGGGGCGACCCGTGCGCAAATATACGCATGCGCTCGCCAAGAGAAGTCCCATGGAAAAAATTGCGCCTTTATGCGTGTTCACGCCGCCTGTCGCCCGAACCATCGCCTGCTCGGCTTCCAGTCCCAGCGCGCGAAGCTCCTTCATGAGCGCTTCCGGCGCAGCGTCATACGCGGCGAGTGAGGCGCGTGCCATCTTTTCAAAATACGGCTCGATTGCGGCCGCACTCCGGTAAAAACCGCCGAGATCCATGTCGCGGTGCGCACCGGGATTACGTTGATCGACAAGGCCGGGCTTGGGCGTGGCATTCACTTCAGTTAGGAGCGCGCCGCGCGCGAGGACGGCAAGTTTTTTCGCCGCAAAGCCGCTTAGGAGCGCATCCGTATGCGCAAGGAGCTCATCCAGACCGTGTGCGCGACTCCTCGCGCAGGCGGAGACCGGTCCGTTACACAAGACGCAGCGCCGCTCCGCGGTGCGGGAGAGTTTCACGCCGTTTACATCGATTACGTCGATATCGAACAGCCGCGCAACTTCCATACTTTCCTCCGTTTTGACGGCGGCGGCTTTGACGAACTCTGCCTTTTCGTCAAACACAAAAAAAGCCTCGCAGCCTGTGAACGAGGATGTC
>CAZJYV010000206.1:0-3010 GCA_964550295.1 uncultured Clostridium sp.
GTGGGCATGGCGATTGGTGCGGGGACGGATATAGCTATCGAAAGTGCGGATATCGTTCTGATGAAGAGCGATCTCATGGATGCACTCGACGCGCTTCGCCTATCCAAGACTACCATGCGCAATATCAAGCAAAACCTGTTCTGGGCGTTCTTTTACAACATTCTCGGCATTCCTGTTGCGGCAGGCGCGCTTTACGTTGCATTCGGCTTTACGCTTACCCCCATGCTCGCGGCGGCGGCAATGAGCCTGTCCTCCGTGTGCGTGGTACTCAACGCGCTTCGTCTGACCGCTTTCAGACCTACGCCGAGAACGGCCGGATTATCCCTGAGCGAAAGCCCGGATAGAATTGAAACATACGAATCAAACAGCGAACATATGCAAAAGGAGGAGCAAAACATGAAAAAGGCGAAAATGAAAGTGAACGGAATGTCCTGCGGTCATTGCAGCGCGCGCGTCGAAAAAGCGCTCAACGCAATCGAAGGCGTCAAAGCCACGGTCAATCTTAGCGAGGCGACGGCGGAGTTGGAGCTGACGCAGAAGGTCAGCGAAGAGGTTCTGCGCAACGCTGTCAAGGATGCCGGCTATGAGCCGGAGGAAATCGTCTATCTCTGATCGTTGCACCCGGCAGGCCTCCGGTGATATACTTGCGTATATCAATCACCGGAGGCTTTTTATGTTGGTACGGAACGAGGTTTTATCCATTCAAGAGGAGTTGTCGTATCATCGGCGCGCGCTTCACACGATGCCGGAGAATGGGTTTCACGAATTCAAAACCTCGCAGTATGTTTATGATGCGCTTTCAACGCTGGCGCCGGATAAGCTGGAACGGCTTGCGGGAACGGGCGTTAAGGCTGTTTTTTATGCAAATGATCCGGAGCGGACGACGGCGTTCCGCGCGGATATGGACGCGCTGCCCATCACGGAAAATACAAGCCTGCCCTTCGCCTCAAAACACGCGGGTTTCATGCATGCCTGCGGACACGACGCGCACATGGCAGCGCTGCTCGCAACGGCAGCACTCGTCTCTCAACACCGGGGTGAGCTGAAGGAAAACGCAGTGTTCCTCTTTCAGCCCGCGGAGGAGGGGGAGCTGGGCGCGGTTAAAATGATTGAGGATGGCGCTCTGGAGGAGCCGCATGTGGATCGCATCTTCGGCTTCCATGTCTATCCCGGCATCCCGGCGGGCAAGCTGGCTGTGCGTGAAGGACCGCTGATGGCGCGTGCGACGGGGCTGAATCTGACGATCAAAGGAAAAAGCGCGCATGGCGCCAAGCCGCATCTCGGCAACGATGCCATCGTCGCGGCGGCGCAGCTCGTATCCATGCTGGAAACGCTGATCTCCAGACGCGTTGACCCGATGGAAAACGCGGTTCTCACCATCGGCACCATCGCAGGGGGGACGCGGCGCAACATCATCTGCGACGAAGTTTCCATGACTTGCACCATGCGCACCTTTACGGATGATGTGTATGAAACGATGATGCACGGCATCCGCGGTATGGTCAAGGCGGTTGAATGCGC
Organism: uncultured Clostridium sp.; assembly: GCA_964550295.1. Taxonomy (GTDB): domain Bacteria; phylum Bacillota; class Clostridia; order Christensenellales; family CAG-138; genus Phil1. Next base: position 1,522 of record CAZJYV010000206.1, read on the forward strand.
ATTCGATGTTACGGTGACGCTTGCGTTCGAAGGTCCGGATTACCTTGCCGTGGTGAACGACGCCGATCTTGCCGAGGAATACCGAAGAGCCGCGGGCGATGCGGCAATTCCCGCCGAAAGGGCGTGCATCTCAGAAGATTTCAGCTTTTATCAGCGAAAAACGAAGGGATTGTTCGTTTTTGCGGGCGTCGGGGAGGATGTGGACGCGCTGCACACGCCGCGCATGTTTTTTGAGGAGCCCGCGCTGCTGCCCGCAGTCGAGGTTTATTTAAGACTGTTGCGCCTGTAAATAACATTAACTCCAATTTTCCACTGCCGTCATATTGTTGTCATAAGACGGTTTTATAAGTATAATTGTAACGCTGGCGGAAAATAGACTCAGTTCGCCGGGAAAAGAGGATATATTTTGGAAACGATTATGATAGCTGAAGACGTACGCATGCCGGTGGTTCCCCTCAGGGGACTGGTTGTGCTGCCTGGAGAGCTTTTACATTTCGACGCGGGCAGGAACGAAAGCCGCAAAGCGCTTGCCGCCGCAACCCAGAAGGACGGACTTGTATTTGTCAGCTCCCAGAAGGATGCGCGCAAAAACGAGGTTACTGGCGAGGATCTGTATGAGATGGGCACTGTTTGCCGCGTGCGGCAAACGCTGACGCTGCCCGGCGACACAGTCCGCGTGCTTGTGCAGGGCATAATCAGGGCTAATGCGCAGGCATTCCGCTCCGGTGAATTTATGACGGCAAACATCACCACGACTCGCGAGATCCCCGCGGACGCGGCCGTTGCGGAGGCGCTTAGGCGCAGGATCAATGCCGTGCTTTCCGATTATACGGGTATTTCCTCCCGCATCAGCGCGGACGCGATGGACGCGATCACCCGAACTGAAAACCCGTCGCAGTATACGGATTCCGTGGCGAACGCCGTTATGACGAAAACCGAGCAGAGGCAGGCTGTCCTCGAGCAGCTCGATGTGGAAGGGCGCATGAAGTATGTGCTCGCCTCGCTGATTGCAGAAACGGAAATCATGCGTATTGACCGCCGCATTCAGCAGGAGGTCAAGCAGAACATCGACAGAAATCAGAAGGAATACTTCCTGCGCGAGCAGATGAAGGTGATCCGGCGCGAGCTGGGCGAGGATGAGGAGAGCGAATCCGACGCGTTCCTCGCGCAGCTTGATCATAAGGTGATGCCCGATGCGGTCAAAAAAACCCTTGAGAGGGAAATCACCCGCTACCGCGACCTACCCGCAGGTTCCCATGAGATGCCCCAAATGCGCAACTATATCGAGTGCATGCTGGAGTTACCATGGACGGAAGAAACCAAAGACGATCTCGACCTTGAGCGCGCGCGGCGCATCCTGGACGAGGATCACTACGGCCTGGAGAAGGTCAAGCAGCGCATCATCGAGCATATCGCCGTGGCACGCCTGACCGGCAAGATCAACGGTCAGATCCTTTGCCTTGTCGGCCCTCCGGGTGTCGGCAAAACG
>CAZJYV010000207.1:0-2992 GCA_964550295.1 uncultured Clostridium sp.
CGATGCCGCGCTTGAGCTCCATGGGGTTCGCGCCGGCGGCGACGTTCTTCATGCCTTCGTGGATGATGGACTGCGCAAGCAGGGTGGCCGTTGTGGTTCCGTCGCCGGCAACGTCGTTGGTCTTGGTGGCGACTTCCTTCACAAGCTGGGCGCCCATGTTTTCAAACGGATCTTCAAGCTCGATTTCCTTGGCGATGGTCACGCCGTCGTTGGTGATGAGCGGCGCGCCGTATTTCTTGTCGAGCACAACGTTGCGGCCTTTGGGGCCCAAGGTGATCTTAACTGTATCCGCAAGGGCGTTCATGCCCTTCTCGAGGGCGCGGCGGGCGTCCTCACCGTACTTAAGTTGCTTTGCCATAATTGCTTCCTCCTTATTCGACTACGGCCAGTATGTCGTTCTGGCGCACGATGATGTATTCTTCGCCGTCGAGCTTGACTTCGGTGCCCGCGTACTTGGAGAAAATCACCTTGTCGCCGGTCTTGACGTACATTTTGATTTCCTTACCATCCACCATGCCGCCGGGACCCACCGCAATAACCTCGCTCATCACCGGCTTTTCCTTTGCGCTGCCCGTGAGAATGATGCCGCTTTTGGTGGTTTCTTCCGCTTCAACGCTCTTGAGCACGACCCTGTCCGCTAAGGGTTTGAGTTTCATTTCCTTGTGACCTCCTTATGTATAGATCATTGATTACTTGGCATGTTGTTAGCACTCAATCGTGACGAGTGCTAACTGCTCTTGTATGATAGCGCAACCATTGGCCATTTTCAAGCGAAAGGGGCAGATTTCACAATTACTCCCCATTTTTCAAAAAAACTTCCATATTCGGCGCGAATTTGCTATAATCCCAAAAAACCGGGGTTTGGAGGGTGCGGGCATGTCGGAATGGAACAAATGGGATAAACGCTTCATGGATCTGGCAAAAACCATCGGCTCGTGGTCGAGCTGCTATCAGGAAAACCGCAAAATCGGCGCGGTGATCGTGCTCAACAAACGCATCCTCACCACGGGCTACAACGGCGCGGCCGCAGGCGTCACAAGCTGTGTGGAGCGCGGCGTGTGCATGCGCCGCACGATGAACATCCCTTCCGGCACGCGTCAGGAAATCTGCTATGCCATCCACGCGGAGCAAAACGCCATCATCCAGGCGGCCAAGCTCGGCGTTTCCATCGAAGGGGCGACGATGTACTGCACGCACCAGCCCTGTGTGATCTGCGCGAAGATGATCGTGAATTCCGGCATTGCGCGCGTCATTTACGGCGAGGGATATCCGGATGAATTCGCGCTGCAGATGTTCGCCATGTCCGGCGTTGCGCTGGAGAAGTATACAGCCGAATAACAAACGTGGGACCGGCGCGAAGCCGGTCCTTTTTCGTGATGGCCCGTCGGCCGCTGCGGACGCCTTGCCCGCGCTCTGCCCCGGTGCTATAATCATGCCAGAATCTGACAGGAGGTGACCCCTATGCTCAAGCGGGAAGGTGTGGACCGCTGGAACGCGCTTCGCTTCGGGCTGGTGCTCTCCGGCGGCGGCGCGAAGGGCGCTTACGAGGCGGGCGCGGTGCGCGCGATGCGCGAGCTGGACGTGGCGGATCGGATCTGCGGCGTTTCCGGAACATCCGTCGGCGCGCTCAACGCGCTTGTCTTTGCGATGGATGACGGCGCGCGGCTTGAGTCGCTCTGGCAGAACGTGAGCTTTTCGGATGTTGTGGTTCCCAAGCGCACGGACAGCCGCGCCATCAAGGATATCCTCTCCCAGATCAACGCGCAGATCAACGAAAACGAAGGGCTCTGCACGCAGGAAGCGCTCAGGAAGCTCATCGAAGCTTCGGTCGATTTCGATCAGGTGCGCGCGCACCGGGCAAAGCTTTATGCCTGCGCCTACGATATCGAGGCAAAGCGCGTGGAATACTTTGACCTCAAGACCCTGAGCAATGAGGAAATCACCGATGCGGTGCTTGCCTCCGCCGCTATCCCCCATGTGTACGACGCGGTGGAAGTGCGGGGCAGAAAATATGCGGACGGCGGCATCAACGACCCTGCTTACGGCGTGAAGAACAGCGACATAACGCCCGTTCATCCCCTGCAGGACGGGGATTACGACGTGCTGATCGTCATCCACCTGCGCGAGCAGGAAACGCGGGACATCACCCACATCGGCGACATGCGTCTGCTGCACGTATACCCCTCCCGGCCGCTGGAAACGGTTCGGGGCGCGGGCACGATGATTTTCACCCACTCCTCCATCCAGGATCGACTCATCCTCGGCTACAGCGACATGACCATCGCCCTGAGTGCGCTGATGATGGACTACTTAAAATAATTGAAAATTGACAATGGACAATTGACAATCAACGGGCGGCCGCTGCGGCGGAAACTGCCTCGATGGGTCAATGAAGAGAATAAATGAAAAGAGAGCTTCCGCTTATTCAGGCGGAAGCTCTCTCGCGTTTTGCCGCTTGATGAAGCCGCGCCGCAGAAAAACGCGGATGAGCGCGGCCGCCGCGAAGCAAACCGCCGTAAAAACCGCGCCCGTGCGCCAGAGCGCCCCGATGCTCATCCCGGCGAGCAGCGCCGCGCCGGCGATGCTGCTCGCAACGCCCCCCGCGCGCGCCGTAAAGGAGGTGAGGCTCAGCATCGACGCGCGCACGTCGTCCGAAATCCGCATGTTGACGATGGTCTGCTCCACCACGGAGATCATGCCGATGGCAAGATACAGGGCGATATACACAGCGGCAAAGCCCCCGACTCCTGCTTGCGCGGAGAGCAGCACGAGCAGCGCGCAAACTGCAATCCCGAGCGAAAGGTAGGCAGACCAAGGCTCTTTGCGCCCGAAGAAGCTGAGCTTGCCCGCAAGAAAACTGCCGAGCGCGGCCACGCCGAAACTCGCGGCGCAAAGCGCGCCAAGCAGCAGCTGGGAACCGTTGCCGGAGAGTGTACGCAGCCCCGGCTGCCAGTAGGTTTCCAGCAAAAACTGCGCAAAGGCGAACGCGGCG
>CAZJYV010000208.1:0-2818 GCA_964550295.1 uncultured Clostridium sp.
TGAACCTGAATGTACTCCAGCTCGACCGGCGTGTTCCTGCCGAACATCGACACGACCAGCTTGACCTTCTGCCGTTCGGGATCGAGCGCCTCCACCGTACCGATGAAGTTTTCCAACGGTCCGGAAACGACGCGCACGCTCTCGCCGACCACGATGTCCAGCTCGATGGGGATATGCTCCACGCCCATCGCGGTGACTTCCTCATCGGAAAGGGGAATAGGCTTGGAACCGGGTCCGACGAAGCCCGTGACGCCGCGGGTATTACGCACCACATACCACGTATTGTCGTTCATGATCATCTTGACCATAACGTATCCGGGGAAGAGCTTGCGCTGGACAACCTTACGCTTGGAGTCCTTCATTTCCACGACTTCTTCCGTGGGGTACTTCACCTCCAGGATCAGATCCTGCAGGCTGCGGTTCTCCACGGTCTTTTCGAGATCTTCCTTGACCTTGTTCTCGTAGCCCGAATAGGTATGGACTACATACCACTTGGCTTCCTCGGACATAGTTTCTCCTTAATTGGTAGCGGCGGGCGTGCTTGTTGCAGCAACCGCCGTGGGCGCGGGCGTCGCGGGTGCGGCCGTCGCGGTCACGGCAGGGGTATTCGCCGCGCCGAGATCGAGCGAGCCAACCGCTGTGAAGCCCTTGCCAAAGCCGAAGTCGAGTACGCCGATCATGATGGCGATCAATAAAATGAACGCCAGCACCGTCGCCGTAAAGGAAACCAGCTCCTTAGGCGTAGGCCAGGTGACCTTTTTCAGCTCACCGTACACTTCGCGGAAGAACTTGCCCAAACGCTGAAGGATATTGGGCTTCTTTTCCTTTTCTTTATTAGCCATTCTGCTCTCCTCCGCTCACTTTGCTTCCTTGTGGGCGGTGTGCTTGTGGCAGAAACGACAATACTTGCTGAACTCGATGCGGTCGGGATTGTTCTTTTTGTTCTTGAAAGTATTGTAGTTCCTCTGCTTGCACTCCGTGCATGCCAGTGTGATCTTGACGCGCATTCCGGTAACCTCCTGTATTTCACGGCACGCTGCCGCCGTTTCGCCAACTACGTACCTAAATAAACCCCCCTTGCGGGGGATGCATTCAATAATCTACCACACGACCGGGTGGATGTCAACGAAAACAAATCGAATTTGCTTGGTTTTTTAAGGCAATTTCGGCATACTTGTGCATGTCCTTATGCTTTGAAACCACATGTTGTGTCCTTTCATCTCGGCCTGCCGGAACGTCCCCGCGGGTTGCGCGGCTGCTGTCGATTCGCAGGCTCATACGCGCCGCCCGGCCGCATCGGCTGCATGGGTTTTTGCGCGTTTGCCATGCTCCGCCGCACGCCCTGACCCGCATTGTTCGCAGCGGGCTTTTGCGCGGCTGCCCGCGGCTCCGCATAGGCGGTTTGCGCGTCACCCGCGTTTGCGGGAAAAAACAGCCTGTTTGCCGAGGATGCGATCGACATCGCCGCCCTGCTTTTGAGCGGCGGCCCGGGCGATGCCTCGCGGACGATCTGCGCCGCGCGTTGCTCGCGCACATGCCTGCGCCATGCGTCGGGCATCTCCGCAAAGGTCGTTTCCGCAACCCGGCTGGCCGGAATCGTCACGCGTGCGCTGTGCGCGGCGGTCTGTTCCCTCTCCGGAGGTGCTGCGGCCTGCGCCGCCGGCTCGGTTTGCGCCGCTGCCTCTTTTTCCGCTTCCCGCGCCGTTTCGACCGCCTGCGTCGTTTCGATTTCCTGCGCCGTTTCGATCTCCCGCGCCCTTTGTGCGGGACGCGCGCTTTCGCTCAGGGCGAGCTGCACGCGCAGGGTGGCGCTTTCCATCTCCGCGCGCGAAAGGCCGCTGCCGCCGCCGGCGACGATGCGCCCCGCGCCCGTGACGAACACGCCGCAGGCATCCTTCGCGTCTGCAGGCACGGCGGCCGTCAGGGACGCCCCGAGCGGCGCGCGCAGGAGCGGCCCTTTGGGCGTGACCAGCCATGCTTCGTATGTTTCATCGCCGCGGGGCGTAAACGCCACGGCAAGCGTGCCGCCGGCCTTTTCACAGTCCAGCCGCGCGGCGCCGCGCGCTTCCCCGCGCAGAGCGAACAGTTTGCTGCAACCCATTTTATCATCTCCCAAGCATCATTCATATTATATATATGACCAATCTCGGGGTATGATATAATCGAACCGATGAAAAACGGAGGTATTTTACTTATGCCGCAAAAGCGCGATGAACACGGACGCACGCTCGACCAGTTTCTTGCCGAATATGACGAAAACCGCTACCGCCGTCCCTCGGCGACGGTCGATATGGCGGTTTTTACCGAAGCGGACGGCCTTTGTGTGCTGTTGATCAAAAGGCGCAACCATCCGTATCTCGGCTGCTGGGCGCTGCCGGGCGGTTTCGTTGAATTCGATGAGGAGCTTGAGGATGCCGCCGCGCGCGAGCTTGCCGAGGAAACGGGCGTTACGGGCGTGCCGCTGCGGCAGTTCGGCGTGTTCGGCGGCGTGAATCGCGACCCGCGCACGCGCGTGATTTCCACCGGATATTATGCCGTCGTCCCGCGCGAAGAACTGGCCTTTGCCGCCGGTGACGACGCGGCGGACGCCGCCCTGTTTGCCGTTGAGGAGATTGCCTGCATCGCTTGGTGCGCCTCGGCGGAAACCTACCGCATCACGCTTGTGGGCCCCGCCGTCGTCGTGTGCTATGCGCGCATCGTGTACGACGACTTCGGCGCGAAACCCGCGCCCTTTGGCAAACCGGGCGAGGGCGGTCTGGGCGGGGATCATGATTTTATTTTGTTTTCCGCGCTGTTCGCGCTGGGCGTGACGGGGAAT
>CAZJYV010000209.1:0-2812 GCA_964550295.1 uncultured Clostridium sp.
GGATGTGCCAAGCTCCCTCAAGGAAAGAAAGATCTTTTCCCTCGACATGGGCGCGCTGATCGCGGGCGCAAAGTTCCGCGGCGAGTTTGAGGAGCGGCTCAAGGCCGTGCTCAATGAGGTCAAACGCAGCGACGGCGGGATCATCCTTTTTATCGACGAGCTGCACAATATCGTGGGCGCAGGTAAAACCGAGGGCAGCATGGATGCGGGCAACCTCTTGAAGCCCATGCTCGCGCGCGGTGAGCTGCACTGCATCGGCGCGACCACGCTGGATGAATACCGCAAATATATCGAAAAGGACGCCGCGCTTTCCCGCCGCTTTCAGCCCGTGCTGGTCGATGAGCCGACGGTTGAGGACACGATCTCCATCCTGCGCGGTCTGAAGGAGCGCTATGAGGTGTTCCACGGCGTAAAGATCAACGACAACGCGCTCATCGCGGCGGCATCGCTTTCCCACCGTTATATTTCCGACCGCTTCCTGCCGGATAAGGCCATCGACCTTGTGGACGAGGCGTGCGCGCTCATCCGCACCGAGATGGATTCCATGCCCACCGAGCTGGACGAACTCGCCCGCCGCATCATGCAGCTGGAAATTGAGGAGGCCGCGTTGGGCAAGGAGAGCGACAAGCTCTCGCAGGAGCATTTGAGCGAAATCAGAAAAAATCTCGCCGGGGAGCGCGAGCGTTTCGGTGTGCTCAAGGCACGATGGGAAACCGAGAAAGATTCGATCAAAAAGGTGCAGAACATCCGCGAGGCGCTTGAAAAACTCAACGCCGAAATGGAGAAGGCGGAGCGTGAATACGACCTCAACAAGGCGGCTGAGCTCAAGTACGGCAGAATCCCCAGGCTGCGCGCGGAGCTGGAACAGGCGGAAAAGGCCAGCGAGGAGGGGAAGGTTTCCGGCTTGCTGCGCGACCGCGTGACGGATGAGGAAATCGCCCGCATCGTTGGCAGGTGGACGGGAATCCCCGTCGCGAAACTGATGGAAGGCGAGCGAGAGAAGCTGCTGCACCTTGAAGCTATTTTGCATCAGCGCGTCATCGGGCAGGACGAGGCTGTGAAAACCGTTTCCGACGCGATCCTTCGCACGCGCGCGGGACTCAAGGACCCCAAAAAGCCCATCGGCAGCTTTTTGTTCCTCGGTCCTACGGGCGTGGGTAAAACGGAACTTGCCAAGGCGCTCGCGCAGGCGCTGTTCGATGATGAAAGCAACATCGTCCGCATCGACATGAGCGAGTATATGGAAAAATACTCCGTTTCCCGCCTGATCGGCGCGCCGCCGGGTTATGTCGGCTATGACGAAGGAGGCCAGCTCACCGAGGCTGTGCGGCGCAAGCCTTATTGCGTGGTGCTTTTTGACGAAATCGAAAAGGCGCATCCGGACGTGTTCAACGTGCTTTTGCAGGTGCTGGACGACGGCCGGCTGACCGACTCGCAGGGACGCACGGTGGATTTTAAAAACACCGTCATCGTCATGACGAGCAACCTGGGCAGCGCTTTCCTCCTTGATGGGATTGAGGATGGCAGAATCAGCGATGCAGCCAAGCAACAGGTGGAGCTGATGCTCAAGCAAAGCTTCCGTCCCGAATTTCTCAACCGCATCGACGACATCGTGTTCTACAAGCCGCTCGAGCGGGCGGAAATCTACTTGATAACCGAGCTTATGCTGGGCGAGATACGCAAGCGTCTGGAGGAAAAGCGCCTGAGCGTCACCCTCACCGAAGCCGCCAAGCGCTACATCGCGGACACGGGTTACGACCCGCTCTACGGCGCGCGGCCGCTTAAGCGACTGCTGCAAAGCAAGCTGGAAACGCTGCTCGCCCGCCGCATCATCGAAACCGACCCCGAGCCGGGAACGGTGTTCACCGTGGATTACAACGGGCAAGAGCTTTACATCAATTGATCATTGACAATCAAGGAACGACCGCTGCGGCGGCAAATGCAGGGGCGGCCTCAGGCCGCCCGCTGCGCGTTATGATTTTGATGTTTTCCGTTATCTTTCCTTCACTTTTGCAAAGATCATCCTGCCTGCGGCGGTCTGCAGGGCGCTGGTAACGACCACAAGCGTCTCCTCGCCAAGCAGCTTCCTCCCGCCATCCACAACGATCATCGTGCCGTCGGCAAGATAGGCCACGCCCTGCCCCGCTTCCTTGCCTTCCTTCATGATGGAAACAATCATTTCCTCACCGGGAAGGAGCACGGGCTTGATGGCGTTGGCAAGCTCGTTGATGTTGAGCACGGGCACGCGCTGCACACCCGCGACTTTATTGAGGTTATAGTCGTTGGTGACGACCACGCCGCCCATATCGTAGGCAAGCTTGATCAGCTTTGCATCCACCTCGGCGAGATCTTCATAATCGTTCTCAACAACCTTGATGGGTATGTCCAACTCCTCCTGCATGGCGTTGAGGATATCGAGTCCCCGGCGGCCGCGGTTGCGCTTGAGGGGGTCGGCGCTGTCCGCGATGTGGCGCAGCTCACGCAACACAAAAGCCGGCACGACCACGTTGCCCTCGATGATGCCCGTGCGGCAGATATCCATCACGCGCCCGTCGATGATGACCGACGTGTCGAGGATTTTCGGACGCGCCATCACGCTTGCTTTTCCGGTTCTTTCCTTGGTGCCGCGCTTGAACCAGGAGGGCGTGTTGATTTCGCCCCTGCGCTTGGTGACGACCGACCAGCCCAGATAGCCGAAGGTGAAATACAGCACCGCGTTGATGATGAACGCGAGCCAGTTGAGGGACATCTTCGAGGTGAGCGTGCTCACGAGGAACGCGATGACAAGCCCCACGATCAGCCCGACCACGCC
>CAZJYV010000210.1:0-2801 GCA_964550295.1 uncultured Clostridium sp.
GAACACATCAGCCGCGGCCGAGATGTCCAGCAGGATCGTGTCCTTCGCGGTGGACTCGCTTTGCGCGCCGATTTCGATGGTGATGTTCGCCTCATCCGCATAAGCCGCGATGAAGTTGTCGCACATGGTACGAAGTGCCGTCTGGAACTCGGGAAGCTCGGACCCCCAGAGCGTGAGCGTGATGGTCGGCTTTTCGGTTGCAACGGGCGCTTCGGTCGCAGCGGGCGCTTCGGTCGCAGCGGGCGCTTCGCTCGCCACGGGCTCGGCGGTGCCGCCCGCGCAGGCGCACACTGAAACAAGCAGGAGTAGGGACATGAGAATTGCTGCCAGTTTTTTCATTATTGTTTTTCTCCTTTTGTTTATTCTATTTGTCTGCGCCGCGCGCAGGAAATAGCGTTCAGTCCCGCGTTCCGGCCTTGTCGGCAAAGCGCCGGAACTCTGCAAGCGCGATGTTCGCGCTGCCCTCATAGTCAAAAATGCACTGGTTCGCCCATTCGTTGCCGCCGGGCTTGTGCAACTCGTTTATATAGCGCCGCGCCGCCTCGGTCGCCCAGGTTGAGCCGGGCAGCGGCAGCCAGGCGGGTTCCCAATAATAGACGCCCTTGCCGCGGCCTTGCGGCAGGTTTTGCACGAGACGGAGCAGCTCCTCCGTAAAGGCGCGCTGTCCCTCCGGTGTAAGCGGGTAGGGCGCGTCGCTTCCGTCAAAGCATTTGAGCGAGTCGTTGATCACCAGATGCGCGCCGGGCTGTTCGGGGGCAAAGTGCGCGCTCGTGAAGGCGTAAGCCGTTTCCACCACGATCACATCCTTGCCGTAGCGGCGGATCATATCCGCAAGGTTCGCGCGGAGGGTTTCAAAGCTTCCGTGCCAATAGGGATAGTACGAGGCGCCGATCACATCGAAATCCACGCCGCGCGCGAGCATTTCGTCAAACCATTCGCGCCAGACGGCATTGTCCCCGCTGCGCTCGAGGTGGAGCATGACCTGCGCGCCGCTTTCCGCGCGCACGGCCTCGCATCCCGCTCGGACAAGGGGAGCCAGCGCGTCAAACCCCGTGCGTTTTTTGCCCGGTTCCGGGTCGGAAAGCCTGCCTGTCGGCCAGAGCATGCCGTTTGTGATCTCGTTGCCCACCTGAACCATGTCCGGCTCGATGTCCGCTTTTTTCAAGGTGCGAAGCACGTTGCGCGTATGGTCATGGACCGCCCCGCACAGTTTTTCGGACGGAAGCCCCTCCCACGCCTTGGGCGGCAGCTGTCTGCCCGGATCGCACCAAAAATCGCTGTAATGCAGGTCGAGCAGAACGCGCATACCGCGCGCCTTGGCGCGTTTGGCAAGGCGCATCACGCAGGACAGGTCGCAATTTCCCGCGCCGTAAGGCTCGCCCGCTTGGGAATACGGATCGACCCACAACCGCAGCCGGGCGGCGTTCACGCCGTTGTCGGCGAGGATGTTGACGAGGTCGCCCGCCTGTCCGTTCTGCCGGAAAACGCCGCCGAGCCGCTCCGTCTCCTCGAGGGTGGAAAAGTCCATGCCAAGCTCGAACATATCAATCCTCCCACGAAGCGATGCGGCGGAGCATATCGCGGTAGCGGAAGCGCGCCATGCGGTTTTTTTCGAGCACATCCTGCTCGCTTCCGCAGTAGCAGCAGCGGATGCAGTAATACTCCTGCTTTTGGGCGTCGTAAAACATGTCGATATCGATGTCGCGCATAAAGCACGACGGGCAGCGGTAGTTCAGTTTGCCTTTTGCAGCCTGAGCCATGTTTTAAACGCCTCCTTCTCGCCGATCTCTGCTTCCATCCCCAGCGTGAACATCGGGGAAAACGCGTATCCCTCGCGGATGAACCCCCGCCCCTCTCCTTCCACGGAAAGCACGGTTTCGATCGCGGGGATCACGGCTTTGGCATACTTTGCGCCCTCCAGTGACGCCTCGCGGCATTTATAGGCATAATCGATGGTCGTCTCAGCACCCGCGCCGTCTCCGACGGCGAGCGAAAGGCCCGTCATATCCTCCGGATATTCGGTTGTGCCGTAGCACGCCGTGACGTATTCGGAAAAGCGGAGCTTTGCGCCGGGTCGATCAACCGACAACACAAGCCGCTCAACCTCGATGGCGGCGCTGCCCTCATAAAAGCGGTAGACCGTCCGGATGCTGGCCGTAACCCCCGCGAGTTTCACATCCACCGGCGCGAGCGTCAGCGTGCGGGCGTTTCCCTCATCGGAAAAGTGCGCCTTCGTGCGGCACAGGCAAAGATCTGTTTCTTCGCCGTCAAAGGATACTTTGCAGCTTTTGATCGTTCCCTCACCCGCGTAATGGGTGAAATAGCCCGCGCGGTAGTTCGCCTGAATGAGGAAGGGGTAGCTTGCGTCCTGCACGTGCTTCGTGCCGATGCCCACGGGGATTTCAAGTTTGGCGACATAAGGCCGCAGGTCGATGATCGCGCCGCCCTGGTTCATGTCGATGGTTGCGCGCATATATGGGTCGCAGTACCAGAAATACTGTTTCTGCGAGCCGTACAGGATATCCCGCCAGAGGGCGCACTCGGGCTGCTGATAGGTATGCGTCGCGCGGTAATGGTCGGCGAACTCCGCCATGGTCATATCATCGAGGAGCCCCTGCGCCTTGAGTTCGGCGTAGTAGGCCATACCGTCCTCATAGCTTTTGACGAGCAGCTCAAAGGGCGCTTCCCATCGGCCGCGCTTGTTCAGCCATCCGGGGCCGACGAACATCATGTTGTAACAGAAGCCGCGGTTATAAGCGGCAAGGTGCCGGTACTGATCGATGATGTTATACAGATAGGGG
>CAZJYV010000211.1:0-475 GCA_964550295.1 uncultured Clostridium sp.
AGCATTCCTACGAAGAGAACGTCACCCTGACCAAGCAGGTCGTCGAATACGCGCATGACCACGGCGTCGTCGTCGAAGGCGAACTGGGCCGGCTTGAGGGCGTTGAGGACGATGTTAAGGTCGCCGCAGGCGAGGGCAGCTACACCGATCCCGCGCAGGTGCAGGACTTTGTCACGCGCACAGGCGTTGACTCGCTGGCCATCGCCATCGGCACAAGCCACGGCGCATACAAATTCAAGCCCGGCACCAAGCCGCAGCTCCGCTTTGACATCCTTGACGAAGTGCAGCAGCGCCTGCCCGGCTTCCCCATCGTGCTGCACGGCGCAAGCTCCGTCATGCCCGAATTCGTCAGGATGATCAACGAAAATGGCGGCAACATGCCGGACGCGGTCGGCATCCCGGAGGAAATGCTCCGTAAGGCCGCTTCCATGGCGGTGTGCAAAATCAACATCGACTCGGACCTGCGTCTGGCGAT
>CAZJYV010000211.1:517-2797 GCA_964550295.1 uncultured Clostridium sp.
CCGCGCGCGAGGCGATCAAGGGGATGGTGGCGCACAAGCTCGTCAACGTGCTGGGCTGCGACGGAAAAGCATAAGTATGGAAGAGAGCCGAGGCGACTTCATCACCCTTCTGGACGGCGAGGGCAACGAACTGCCCTTTGAGATACTCGACGTGATCGCCTACCAAGGGCGTTCTTTCGCGGTGCTTCTGCCCGCGGGCGATCCCGGGGAAATCGGAAAAAGCGATGAGCTGACCATTTTGGAAGTTCTCGGCGGAGATACGCAGGATGAGGAATACCTGGAGGGCATTGAGGACGAAGAGCTGCTCGAAACCATTTTCGGTCTGTTCAACAAAAGTTTCGGGGAGAGCGGGGATTAGCGAACGGAAGCGGGCCGTCCGCCGAAACGGTGGGCGGCCCTTATCACGCGTGTACATTGACAGGCTTTGCGCGGAATTGTACAATGTTTCGTATCATTCGGCATACTAATTGATAATTGGAGAGTAAGCAATGGAAGCATATAAGCGCCGATGGGGCGACAGGAAGGACGGGCGCAAAATCCGCTCGCTCGATCCGCTTACGCGCGTGACCTCTTATATTATGGTCAACCGCAGCGGGGCGACGAACTATTTCATCGACAGCGTCGATATCGACGAGATCGAGCGCTATATCCGCCACAAGCGCAAGGACGAAGGTCTGACGGGCTTTGGCATCATGCATGTGCTCATCGCGGCCTATGTGCGCTGCATTTCCCAGAAACCCGCCGCCAATCGCTTTATCTCGGGGCAAAAGGTCTACCAGCGCAACAATGTGGAAATCAACATGGCCGTCAAGGTCGAAATGACCGCCGAGGGCGCGGAAACCATCATCAAGATCCGCCCCGAGCGGGACGCGACCGCATCGGATATCTACCGCCTGATGACTAAGGAGATCGATGCTTCCAAGCAAGCCAACAACAAGGATTTTGACAACCTTGCCAAAGTATTCAGCCTGATACCCGGCCTTTTTCTCAAGTTTACGGTTTGGTTCTTAAAGTTTCTGGACTACTTCGGCCTGATCCCGAAAGCGCTGACGGATCTGAGCCCCTTCCACGGATCGATGTTCATCACCTCTATGGGGTCGCTCGGCATCCCGCCCGTGTTCCATCATCTGTATGATTTCGGCAACGTGCCCGTGTTCTGCTCCTTCGGCGCAAAGCAGCGCCGAACGGAACTTTTACCCGACGGCAGCGTGACTGAGCGCCGCTACATCACCTACACCTGGGTGACGGACGAACGCATCTGCGACGGGTTCTATTATTCCTCCGCGTTCAAGACGATCAAGTCCATCCTCAAAGACCCCTTCCAACTCGACAGTCCGCCCGAAAAGGTCTATGAGGACATCGAATAACGGGTCACGGTTGATGAGGAATCGATCCTTCATCATCGGCAATTCGTCGAAATAACAACGGCTTGCGCTTTCAAGGCGCAAGCCGTTTTATTTCCCGATGTCGAGAAATAGTCATGCGGACGGCTGAATTTGCGTCTCCATTATTTCCTCCTGTCGGGAAATGACGGATGTTGGGCCAGGTGCAGCCGGTTAATCGTCGCTTAATTCCTCCAGCGTTTTCTGCACCGCGTCCCACGCGCTGTAGTGCGCGTCCAGCTCGGCGCGCATCGTTTCGATGGCGGCGCTCAATTCCCCCGCCTTGATATAGTCCGACGCAACGGTTGGGGATGCGAGTTTTTCCTCCATGCGGGCAAGCTCCGCCTCGCACTTCGTCACACGCTCCTCCGCGCGGCGCGCCTCGCCCGAAGCGCGGTTGAAGGCGCTCTGGCGCTCCTTCTTCGCCCGGTAATCCTCCGCCGTGGCGGAGCGGTTCGGCTCCCTGCCCGCATCCTGTGAAAGATGCCGCCGCGCTTTTTCCTCCAGGTAATCCTCGTAGCCGCCGAGATATTCCTCCATGCCGTCGGCATGCATCTCAAGCACGCGGTCGGAAAGCCGTTCGACGAGATAACGATCGTGCGTAACGATGAGCATCGTGCCCTCGTAATCCTCCAGCGCGGCCTCGAGCGCTTCGCGCGAGGCGATGTCAAGATGATTGGTCGGCTCGTCAAGCAGCAGGAAGTTCGCGCCCGATAGCATGAGCTTAAGCATCTGCACGCGTGCCTTTTCCCCGCCCGAGAGAAGACCCATCTTTTTGAAAACGTCATCTCCCCGGAACAGGAACGCACCGAGCGCGTTCCGGATATCCGCATCGTCCATGCGTGGATAAAGCTCGCGCACCTCCTCCACAGGCGTATACTCAGGATGCGGCGTGGCG
>CAZJYV010000212.1:0-2792 GCA_964550295.1 uncultured Clostridium sp.
CGCCTCCGCTTTTTCAAAACAAACCACCATGTCCGCTTCGGCCAGGCCGATGTTTGGGGCAAACACCTCATCCCCGTACTTGATCTGCGTGGTGACGCTGCCGCCGCGCTGGCTCATGCCGTGGATTTCGCTCATTTTCACCTGATAGCCCATCTCTGTGAGACCGGCCGTGAGTATTTTGGAAATCAAAATCGTTCCCTGACCGCCTACGCCCGCAAGCAAAATGCTCTTTGCCATGTCAGCCACCCATCCTTTCGATCGCGTTGAACTTGCACATCTGTACGCAAAGCCCGCAGCCCGTGCAGGAAACGGCGTCGATGCCGGATTTTCCGTCCGAAAAGGCGATGGCGGGACAGCCGATCTTCAAGCACATCCTGCAGCTTTTGCATGCTTCGCGATTGACGCGGCAATGCTTGCCCGCGTTCTTTCGCGCCACTTCCTTAATCAGCACGCACGGGCGTTTCGTGATGATCACGAACGGGCCTTTCGCGGCGATGCCGTCCTCAATGGCTTTGTGTACGGCGGGCAGGTCAAGCGGATCGACCACGCGCACGCGCTCCTTTGCGATGCCTGTTGCAAGCACGAGGCTTTCGATGTCCACAACGGGGGAAGGCTCGCCTCTGAGGTTTTTTGCGGTTCCCGGGTTCTCCTGATGGCCCGTCATGGCGGTGATGGAATTGTCGAGAATGCAGGCGATGACGTTTGCCTCGGTGTTGACCACGTCGATGAGGGAGATGATGCCGCTGTGAAAAAAGGTCGAGTCGCCCAGGCAGCCCAACGCCTTTCGCGCGTCACCCTGCAGTTCAAGCGCCTTTGCGAGGCCGATGATCGAGGAGATGCCGCTGCCCATGCAGATGGTCGTATCCAGCGCGTTGAGCGGCGCGTTGATGCCCAGCGTGTAACAGCCGATGTCCCCGCAGGGTACAACGCCGTTGGGTTTGTTTGTAAACTTGCTGACCGCGTAGAAAAAACCCCTGTGCGGACAGCCCGCGCACAGCACCGGGGGGCGCGGCGGCGCTTTCGTTTCGGGCAGGGCATATCCCTCGGGGGATGTGCCGGGCAAAAACGCATCCCGGATGATCTGCGCGTTGAGTTCGCCGCAGATGGGCAGCTTCGCCTTGCCCACGCACGCCGTAAAACCTTCCCTGCGCACGGCGTCCTCCAGATACGGGTCGTTTTCTTCGATCACATAAAGGGTTTTATGCTCCGCGCAGAACGTGCGGATCAGCTTGCGGGGCAGGGGATAGGTGAGGCCGAGCTTGAGATAATGCGCGCCGCCGCCGAAAACCTCCTTGGCGTGCTGATAGCAGATGCCGGAGGTCACGATGCCGATGTCGCTTTCGCCTTGTGCCGCCTCCACACGGTTATAGGGGCAGTCGTTGGCGTATTCCTCAAGTTGGGCGAGCAGCGTTTCGCGCTCGACGTGGCGCACGCGCGCGTGCGCGGGCAGCATGGCGTTTTTAGCCGGGCGGCGCTCGTATTTTTTCACGGCCGCGGCCTGCGGCGGCTCAAGGGATACCGTGGACTTCGAGTGGCACACGCGCGTGGTCATGCGCAGCATCATCAGCGTGTCAAAGCGCTCGGAAAGCTCAAAGGCGGCTTTGGTAAAATCCTTGCATTCCTGCGAGTCGGAGGGTTCCATCATGCCGATCTTCGCATGCGCGGCGTAAAGCCGGTTGTCCTGCTCGTTCTGGGAGCTGTGGCAGCCCGGGTCGTCCGCGCTGACAAAGACGAACCCGCCCGTCGCGCCCGTGTAGCCCATGGTAAAAATCGGGTCGGCGGCGACGTTCATGCCAACGTGCTTCATCGCGGCAAAAGCGCGCGCCCCGCCGATGGATGCGCCGGCGGCGATTTCCACCGCCGTTTTTTCGTTGCACGCCCAGGTGCAATAGATGTCGTTTTTGTATGTTTCGCCGATGGTTTCCAAAATTTCCGTGCTCGGCGTTCCGGGGTACGCGGCGGCCACATGGCAGCCCGCTTCGTACGCGCCGCGCGCAACGGCCTCGTTGCCGCTCATGATCTCCTTTTGCATATGTAAGGTTCCTCCATCCATATCAAACCGGATAACCGGCGGATTTTCTGCTGCAAGTTGATTCTATCACGCGATAAATGCCGATACAATGCCCCGCCAAGCTATATATTATCTATGATACCCCCATAAAAACGGATAGGCTTCCGTCCGGCACCCCCGTTGAACAAACGAAATCGTTCCACCCGATGAGAATCGGGCGGCCACATGGGGCCGCCCCTACATGCCGAAGCCCCTCCTTGTGCGAAGCGCATCTATTTTGCGCGAACGATGCATAATATTAAAATTGCGTAATAAAATGGGTATTGCCTGTCAAGAATAGCGCTAACGACAGGCGTGCGCGAAGGGGTCGGCGGCGTTTTATGCGCGGGCGGCCGAAGAACACGCGAAATGTTGAAAGGAGTTTATGATGAAAAAACTGTTATCTCTGGCACTGGCGCTGGCATTGGTATTGGCCATCGCCACACCCGCACTTGCGGCGACCGGCTGGGATAAGCCCGAGCCGACACCCACAACCTACGATGATTTTGCCATGACGGCGGCGAAGTACGAGTGGTATGCCGCGTCCACCGGCGGCTACGGCGCAAACGGCGTCTATTTCCCGAACTGGAACGACAGCAACGGCATCGTGCGGGATACGCTCGGCCGCGCCTATTTCACGGCAACGCTGCCCAAGGCGGGCGATGCGGCCGCGCTCTATCCGGGCGTTGACTTCACAAACCTCACCGTTAAAATGACCATCACCAACGTGAAGGCGGTGCAG
>CAZJYV010000213.1:0-2743 GCA_964550295.1 uncultured Clostridium sp.
ATCAGGTTTGTGGAATACGCGATGCCCATCATCGCGCCGATGAAGAGCACGACCAGCATGTAATACTCGTTCTGGTTGTCGTATTCCTTGATGTAACCGAACGAGTAGACCACGATGATCATCGCGACAAAGGAGGAGGTCAGCGCCATGAACACGGCGAGCGCATCGGCGACAAAACCAAAGCTTAAGCCCAGCGGCAGCGCCACGTGTACGGAGGGTTGCTCCCCCCCCAACACAGACGGAAGCGCCGCGAGGGAAAACGCAAAAGCCGACGCGACGAAGAGCAGAGCGAATGCGTTTCGCGTCTTGGGACTCCTTTTGCCGATCGAGGGCAGCAGAAAAGAACCCAAAAAGGGAATGAGAACGCAAAGCACCGGGGTTAATCCATTCATACAGTCCGCTCCTAGTCGGAAATAATAAAGCCCGTTCTTTGAACTAATCGCTCGGAAGAACGGGCGGTCACGCATTAAGATATCATTATAGGCGTTTTTTTTCCATAGTCAATAGGATAACCGCATTCCGTGCGCGTCAGCAGATACGCGGCAGCTGCTCTCCATAAATAGGCGCGATCCGGCGAAATGTACCGATGGGCGTTCGGGCGGCGACCGTCCCCGCGCCGGCGCAAACCCCGCCGATTACGGCGGCCTGCTCGCAGTAGGAAAGGCATTTCAGCGCATCGAGCGTTTTGAAAAGATCCTCCTGCGCAACGGCAAACAACACGGCGCCTTCGTTGGCGACATACAGCGGATCTATGCCGAGGATTGCACACGCGGCGGCGACATCAGACCGGATCGGCAGGGCATCTTCTTCAATTAAAATATCGAAACTGCCGCAAGCCCATTCGCACAGCGTCGCGGCGACGCCTCCGCGCGTGGGATCGCGCATGGCGCGCGGGCGGACGCCCGCAGCCAGCACCCCGCGGACGGCTTGATTCATGGGCCGCACGTCGCTTTCTATCGGCGGAGAAAAGCCCATTTTTCCCCGTTCCGCCATGACGGCCATGCCGTGCGAGGCGATGAAGGAGCTTATGATGATCGCGTCCCCCGCCTCAATGCGCTGCGGCGGGATAAAGGCACCTTCGGGAAAAACGCCCATGCCGGAGGTCGTGATGTGGATGCCGTCGCACGCGCCGCTCGGCACAACCTTCGTATCCCCGGTTACGATCGAAACGCCAGCCTCCCTTGCCGTATCCGCCATTGAGCGCACGATACGGCGCAGCGTTTCAACGGGAAAGCCCGCCTCGATCACCATTGCCGATGAGAGATAGCGCGGGATTGCGCCCGAAACCGCAAGGTCGTTCACCGTGCCGCAAACGGCGAGCCTGCCGATATCCCCTCCCGGGAAGAACAACGGCTGCACAACGTACCCGTCCGTCGTCATCGCCACGCGGGACGCGCCCTCCAGAATAGCGGAGTCGGTCAACGGCGCGATGTATTCGTTGTGAAACGCGGGCAGGAAAACCTCCTCCACAAGTTCGCGGTAGGCTGCCCCGCCGGAGCCGTGGGCCATGGTTACTATTTGCGTCATAAAGCGCCTCCATATCGATTGTATGCCGCGCACGCGCCTTCGGTTGATACCATACACGCGCCCAGCGGGTTTTGCGGGGTGCAGGCGGTGCCAAAGAGCGGGCAGTCCGCAGGTTCTGCCAGACCTTTGAGGATTTCGCCGCAGCGGCAGCCCGCCGCTTCGGCAACTTCGATATCCGGCACATCAAAACATGCCGCCGCGTCGAACGCGCGAAATTCCGCGCGCAGGCTCAGCCCGCTTTGCGGAATCTCCCCGATGCCGCGCCACAGAGCATTTGCCGGTTCAAAGATCGTTTCGACAAGCGCTGAAGCCGTTTTATTGCCCGCGCTTCTGACTGCGCGGGGATAGGCGTTGACGAGGCCGGGCTTTTTTTCACGCAGCATACCGACCAGCGCGAGGATGGCGCGCAGGAGGTCCTCCGCACCAAAACCCGCCACCGCCGCGGGCAGCCCAAGTTCCTCCGGCACGAAGCGGAATGCCTCCGCGCTCGTAATCGCCGCAACGTGACCGGGGCAGAGCAGCCCGTCCACGCGGATGTCGCCGCACAACAGAGCGCGCAGCGCCGCCGGCATGGTTTTGTGGGCGCAAAGCACGCTGAAATTCGATATTTTTTCCTTTGCTGCCGCTTCGATGACCGCCGCCGTATGCGGAGTTGTCGTCTCAAACCCCACACCGAACCACACGAAACGCTTGCGTGGCTCGTCCGCGGCGAAGGCGAGCGCATCCAGAGGCGAAACGCACACGCGCACGTCCGCGCCCGCTCCCTGAAGGGACAGCAGGCTTTCCTTCCCGCAGGGCACGCGCAGCATATCCCCAAAGCAGCAAAAGGCGACGTTCTCCTGTTTGGCAAGCCAAAGGGCTTTTGCGAGATCGCGGTTATCCGTCACGCATACAGGGCAGCCCGGGCCGGATATCAGGCGCACGTTTTCCGGCAGAAGCTGGCGGATGCCGTATCGGCGCATGGCGTGCGTATGCGTGCCGCACACCTCCATGAACGTCATGCGGGGCAGACCTTGCGCCTGCGCTTTGATGGCATCGGACAGTGCGGCGGCGTTCATGACAGCTCCTGCGTTTCCCGGAGAAGTTCCTGCAGCTCCCGCGCGTCATCCTCATCCATCAGTTGAATCACGAAGCCCGCGTGCACGAGCGCGCACTCGCCGACGGCCGCCTCCGGACACAGCCGAAGCGATGCTTTTTTCGTCACGCCGCCGTAATC
>CAZJYV010000214.1:0-2728 GCA_964550295.1 uncultured Clostridium sp.
ACTATTTTTGGGTGGGTATTTGCAGCAGGTGAGAGGATTAACGAAGCATAAATAGTTAATAGCTAATAGTAAATAGTGAATAACTATTTTTGGGTGGGTATATGCAGCATACGAGCGAATTAACGAAGCAATCCATTGAGTTGGCGGTTCAAGCGGTCGAGTTCTACAAATGGCTGATCTATGAAAAGAAAGAGTTTGTTATGTCCAAACAAATTCTTCGCAGCGCAACATCGATTGGGGCAAACATACATGAGGCTTATTATGCCGTCAGCAAGCCCGATTTTATCGCCAAGATGCAAATTGCGCTTAAAGAGGCGGCGGAAACGGATTATTGGTTGATCGTTCTAAATCGGACAGGCTATTTTGATATGAAGTTCGATTGTGTAAAAACAATGAATACGGCATTGATCAAAATGCTCACCGCAACGTTGAATACTGCCAAGAGGCAGACCGATGAACCTTCATCATAAGCAGCTATTCACTATTCACCATTCACTATTAGCTATTAGCTGTTATCTGTTATCTGTCGAAGAATCCCCGGAGGTTTCATGACCCAATACGCAAACGCAATTACGCAAAAAGAAAACGGAACCGTCCTCGGCGGCAAGCTCATCCGCGAGGGCGGGCTTGTGGCGTTCCCTACGGAAACGGTGTACGGTCTGGGCGCAAACGGTCTGGACGGGGAAGCGGTGCGCCGCATCTTCGAGGCAAAAGGCCGCCCGGGCGACAATCCGCTGATCCTCCACGTGGCTAAAAAAAGCGACGTTAAAAAGCTGTGGACGCAGATTCCCCCGCGCGCGACGGCGCTGATGGATACCTTTTGGCCGGGGCCGCTGACGCTTGTGTTCAACAGAAGCTCCGCCGTGCCGGATGAGGTATCGGCAGGCCTGCCCACCGTGGCCGTCCGTATGCCCGATCATAAAACCGCTCTCGCGCTCATCCGCGAGGCGGGCGTACCCATCGCCGCGCCGAGCGCCAACACCTCCGGCAGGCCCAGCCCAACCACCGCCCGCCATGTGCGGGAGGATATGGACGGCAAAGTCGACCTCATCATCGACGGCGGTCCCTGCCGCTACGGATTGGAATCCACCGTGCTTTCGCTCGTGGGCGAACCGACGATTTTGCGCCCGGGCGCGGTCACCAAGGAAATGCTTGAGGCGGCTTGGGGCGCTGTGAAGCTCGCGCCGAGCATCCTTGCCCCGATGAAGGAAGGTGAGGTGGCGGCCTCCCCCGGCATGAAATACCGTCATTACGCGCCCGAATGCGAGGTGCTTGTTGCCCGCGGCGACCCGCGCGCCGCTTCATACAGAATTTGCCGCGAATATGATATGCGCACCAACGCGGGTCAAAATGCGATCATTTTTGCAACGGTTCAAACACAACCCTTTTACCGCGACCGCCGCTGTGTTATAATAGGCGACAGAACCGAACCGGCCACCCTTTGCGCGCAACTTTTTGCCATGCTGCGCGACTATTCGGACAAGGTGGATGTCGTGTTCGCAGAAGCCTTGCCGGAGGATGACGTGGGCCTTGCGTATATGAATCGACTTTTGCGCGCGGCGGGCTTCAACACGCTGGATTGAGGAGACAAATAATGAACATCGCAATCGGCTGCGATCACGGCGGCTTTTCCATGAAAAACGAACTGATCCCCTTTATCGAATCGATGGGGCATACCGTCGCGGACTTCGGCTGCCCGGACGCGCGCAGCGTGGATTATCCGGATATCGCCTTCCCCGTTGCGGAGGCGGTCGTGCGCGGCGAGTACGAGCGCGGCATCCTCATCTGCGGCACAGGCATCGGCATTTCCATCAGCGCCAACAAGGTCAGGGGCGCGCGCTGCGCCCATTGCACGGAGGAGACCTCCGCGCGCCTCTCCAGGGAGCACAACGATGCAAACCTTCTTGCGCTCGGCGGTCGCATCATCGGCGCGGAGCTTGCAAAGTCCATCGTGAAAACGTTCCTGTCAACCGCTTTTTCCGGCGATGACAGGCACGTGAAACGGATTTCCAAAATAGGCGGATATGAGGCGTAAGCCTCTTTATTTTTGCACGGATACAAACAATCTTTAACGGCGAAAGGAGTTCTTTTTTATGGGCACTGTTCACATCATCAACCATCCCCTCGTTCAGCACAAGCTTACCTTCCTGCGGGACAAAAACACCGGCAGCAAGGAGTTCCGCGAGCTGGTCGAGGAGCTTGCCATGCTTCTCACCTACGAGGCGACGCGCGACCTTCCCCTCGAGGAAACCCAGGTGGAAACGCCCATAGGCATGGCAACCACAAAGGTGCTCGCGGGCAAAAAACTTGGCATCATCCCGATTTTGCGCGCCGGCCTGGGTATGGTGGACGGCATGCTCAACCTGATCCCCGCCGCGAAAGTCGGCCACATCGGCCTTTACCGCGACCCGCAGACGCTCGCCCCCGTTGACTATTACTGCAAGCTTCCGCCGGACATTAAGGAGCGGGACATCATCATCGTGGACCCCATGCTCGCGACCGGCGGCTCCGCCGTGGAGGGCATCACCATCGTGAAGAACGCGGGCTGCAAGAGCGTAAAGCTCGTAAACATCATCGCCGCGCCTGAGGGCATCGCCGCGGTGCAGAAAGCCCACCCGGATGTGGACGTATTCGTCGCCGCGGTGGACGACCACCTCAACTCCCACGGCTACATCGTGCCCGGCCTCGGCGACGCGGGCGACAGGTTGTTCGGCACGAAGTAAACGCA
>CAZJYV010000215.1:0-2719 GCA_964550295.1 uncultured Clostridium sp.
CGAGAAAATACAGTCCGCCGTTCACGAGCCGCTTTCCGAAAAAATCGAGGAAGCCCTCGCCGTGGCTGCGTTCGGTCAGTTCCGTGCGATATTGCGCGTCCATCTCGCCGATGGTGCGCGCAAAAGGCATGGCTGCAAGCTCTTTCGCATAGGCGGAGCGTCCCCCGTAGCTGCTCTCGATCTCGCGCAGCGCCTGCTCCGCGTCCGTGCGCATGGCGACGCGCGCTTCCAGCTCGCGGGAAAAATCCTCCGCCGTAAAATAAAAGCACAACCTCTGGGTGAGCTTTCGCGTGACGCGAAAACTCTTTGCCGCCCGCTCGATAAGAACGCGCCTTTCCCCCCTGTTGCCGGACCCGATGCGCACGGCGGAAAGCTTCACCGCCATCAGCTCCAGCAGCGTGGTTTTGCCGCTGCCGTTTTCCCCGGCAAAAACCGTGACGGGCGCGTTGAAATCGATCCGTTCCAGCGCGGCGATCAGCGGCACGCTGAACGGGTACTCCGCGCGGTCGGGCGTATCAGTTTTTTCAAAGCGGGAAAGGTAAATCATACCGGTATTATAGTGCGCTTTTGCGCGGTGTTCAAGCGCCGTTACCGCCCAGCACAACATCCGCCTTTTCCCGAATGCCGAAGGCCGAGAAATACGCTTCCTCCATGGGAATCCAGCGGGCGACGAACGCTTTTGCCGCTTCCTCCCCGTTGCGCGCGCGAATCCGCTTCGCCTGCGTTTCCGGCGTGATGTCGGAGAATACGCGGATATCCATATAGTTTCCGAGCGCCGGGTGGCAGCAGTACGCGCCCTCCACAACGCGATATGGGGACGCCGCAACCGCGCGCTTGCCCGAAAGCGTCATGCGCGCGCAGTCGAACACATCGTAGGAAAACGCGTTAGACGACGCAAGGCAGGGCAGAACATCCTGCTGAAACCGTTCGATATGGACGTTGCCGCCGGGCGAACAAAGCCGTTCCTCCGTGCGAAGCTCGGCTGGCAGAAAAAAATCATCCATATGGACGACCCCCGCGCCGAAGATGTCCGCAAGCTGCGCCGCCATCGTGCTTTTGCCGGAAGCCGCGCGCCCGTCGATGGCGATCACGCGGACTTGATCCGTTTGGGGCAGGGAAGCGAGCCGTTCCAGCAGCGGAAGCATCCATATGCGATTTACCGATATGTTATCCACGCTATCCACATGCCCTTCCATTTCCTCATCAGCGTTTGATGTCCCTGATGACGGCATACGCTTCGTTTTTCGAAAGGCCCGCAAGCTGCGCAAGCCGCGCCGACGCATCCTTCGCGCCAAGGCCTGAGGCAAGCAGCGATTCCGCGAGCGTCCGCGCGTCCGCGGCGGGGAGGCTTTCCTCCTCTTTCGCGCCCTCGACCACCAACACGCACTCGCCCTTGGGCGGCGCGTCGGCATAGCGCTCCGCGAGGGCGGCAAGGGTTGTGCGTACGACCTCCTCATGCAGCTTGGTCAGTTCACGGCACAAGGCGCACCTGCGCGCGCCGAGCTTATCGTTCAGCTCCCTTGCCGTGGCCGCCACGCGCAGCGGACTTTCGTAAAAGATCAGCGCGCCTCTGTGCCTGACCACCAGGTCGAGCGCCGTACGCCGCGGCTTGCCCTCGCGCGGCAGGAAGCCGACGAAACACGCGTTCGCAGCCGGAAAGCCGGAAAGCACCAGCGCCGTCGTCATGGCGGAAGCGCCCGGCACAACGGTGAAGGGCGCGCCCGCCTCAATGCAGGCAAGGGCCAGCCGCGCTCCGGGGTCGCTCACGCCGGGCATCCCCGCGTCGCTCACATAAACCAGCGCTTCCCCTGCAAACACGCGCGCGACAATCTCCTTCGCGCGCGCGGCTTCGTTCTGCTCGCGGCAGCTCACAAGGGGCTTTTTCACGCCAATTTTTGCCAGGAGCGCGCCGGTTCTGCGCGTATCCTCGCAATAAACCGCCGCCGCTCCGCCCAGCACGCGGATGGCGCGCAGGGTGATATCCTCCATATTGCCGATGGGCGTGGCGCACAGGTACAGCCCGGGGGCGAGGGGAGCTTTGTCTTCAGGATTCATCGTGACCCTCCAGCGTTTGTTCCTCGATGACGGCGCCGTCCCGCGCGTTTTTCTTAGCCTCAATTAAAACCAGATAAGGCGGCTTCTCTGCCTTGGACCGCACGAAGCGCATTCTCTTGGGCGGAAGCTTCGCCGCCTCAAGCGCGGCGCACAGCGGCGCAAGCAGGTCAGCCGGATAACAGATAAAAAACCGGCCGCCGTTTTTCAGGTTGCGCGATGCGCAGGCAACCGCGTCCCGCAGCGTGCAATCCCCCTGAAACATGCTCCTGCGGCGGGAGGGGTTGCCGCTTTCCGTGCCGCCCTTGTAGTAGGGCGGGTTGCACACGACAGCGTCGAACAGTTCCGTTTGCGGGGCTGAAAACGCGCGCATATCCGCACAGCGCACCTCGATTGCGTTTGCAAGGCCGTTTAAGGCAACGCTTTGCCGCGCAAGGTCGCAGCAGGCCGGATCAATATCCACGGCAAGCGTCGCAGCGCCCGTTTTCGCGTGCGCGAGTATGGCGATCACGCCCGTGCCCGTGCCGAGGTCCAAGAGCCGCTCCCCCTTTTTCGCGCGCACGAAGTTGGCAAGCAGCACCGCGTCGTGCCCGTAGGCAAAGCGCTCCGTATCCCGCAGGATCACATGGCCGTCATATTGCAGATCATCGGTTACGATGGGCATAAA
>CAZJYV010000216.1:0-2712 GCA_964550295.1 uncultured Clostridium sp.
AGGAAAGGAGTGCGCGCATCCACAAGGGGTGTGTCGGTTTCCTTGGCAATCTCGGCAACTGCGTCAGAATAACTTTTGTGGAAGTTATGGATCACTTCCGGCTTGCCGAGCCACTGAAGGATGCGGCTTTTGTCGTTGCCGTTGCGCGTGAGAAAGCTGAGGTACTTTTCGGAATCGATGGGCGGTAGCGTCATTAAAACGGGCTTCACCTGAACTGCGCGCAGGTCAGCGATCATCGCGTGGCAGATTTGACTGAAGCTTTCAACGCGGGTGAGCGGTTCATGCGGCTGCTCGGGATGCTGGCTGACCTCATTCCATTTGAAATTGCTGTCGTTGCCGCCAAATTCAATCAGCGCAAAGTCGCAATCCATCCCCGTTTGGATATCCTGCTGCAACAACTTATATCCCGTTTCAATCGTGATGCCGAAGCGGGAGCGGTTATCCACCTCAATGTTGAACCGCTCGGTAAACCTGCGAATAAAACGGTCGAACGTCGCATGGTAGCGGTACCCGCAATCGATGACCGTTCCCTTCATGATGGAATCCCCATAAATTTTAGCTCGGATCGTCTGCTGCATATCCATCGGCCTCCTGACATGTTTACTTCACATAGTGTTCAAGAATACTTCATAATCTAGTAATTAATACTAGTATAATTAGATTATACAACTGCATAAACGGGAAGTCAACAGTTATTGACGGTTTTTATTAACTTATGATATACTTATTTGATTCCAAACAGGAGGAGAATTATGCGATTGACGCCTGAAAAGGCTGCAGCGTTCCGCTGCCCGAGATGGAACGAGCTCCCCGGCATACCGCTGTATATGGATCAGGTTATCCTTGTGCTGGATGAATCGCTTTCGCTTTTTGCGGAGGAAGACGGCCATGTGATCACGGCGACGATGATCAACAATTATGTCAAGCAAAAGGTAATTATACCGCCCGGCGGAAAGCGCTACGGCAAAGAGCAGCTTGCGACACTTGTCATGGTCTGCCTTCTCAAAAGGGTGTTTTCCATCAGCGAAACGATCGGCTTAATTGCACTTTTAACGGAGAAAGCATCCCTGCCTGACGCGTACGATATGTTCTGTTCGGATCTGGAGTTTTCGCTTGCGCAAACGTTCGCCGCAAACGGCGTCGAGCATGCGGTTGAAGGCGGTAGTTTGGGCGAGGCGGCTTTGGCGGAGCGCGCTGCGATTGCTGCTCTTACAGGCAAGTTCTTCGCGCAGGATATCATATCTGCATGGCAGGAGAGGGAACGGGTCGCAAAAGAGCAGCTTGCGAAGGAAAAGAAAACAGAAGGAAAAAAATAAGTTACAACATTTCAATCTATTTGCAAACGACGTTTCATTGTGATAAGCTATGCTGACGGTGTTATGTCCGTATGAATCGGATATCGCCGCAGGAAGCTTATTTTTGTTACGGAGGATGTTATGGCAATGATCGAGAAGCTCGAGGGAAGCAAAGTAAAGCTGACCGTCGAGGTGTGCGCGGAAGAATTTGAAACCGCGGTTGAAAAGGCTTATTTCAAAACCAGGAAGAATATCACAGTGCCCGGGTTCCGCAAGGGACATGCCCCACGCAAGGTTATCGAGAATGCATACGGCTGGGAGGTCTTCTTTGAAGACGCCTTCGATATAATTTATCCGGAAGCATATAAGGCCGCCGTGAAGGAACACGATGTGACGCCGGTCGATCAGCCCGACGTTTCCGTCGAGCAAGCAGCGCCGGGAAGCCCCATCGTTTTTTCTGTGACCGTGGCCGTAAAGCCGGAGGTTGCGCTCGGTCAGTACAAGGGTATAGAAGTAGAAAAGCGCGCGTACAATGTTACGGACGAAATGGTTGAAGCTGAAATTGCCCGCGAACGCGAGAAAATTGCCCGAATGATCGATGTTGAACGCCCTGTTGCAAACGGGGATGAAATCGAGCTTGATTATTCGGGAACCGTTGACGGCGTCCTTTTTGAGGGCGGCACTGCCGAGGGACAGACGCTGACCATCGGTTCGGGTTCGTTCATTCCCGGCTTTGAAGAGCAGATGCTCGGTATGGCTCTGGGCGAAGAACGCGACCTGAGCGTGAAATTTCCGGAGGAGTATCACAGCGAGGAACTCAAGGGCAAGGATGCCGTATTCCATGTCAAGGTGAACGCCATCCGCGTGAAGGAACTGCCCGCTGCCGACGACGACTTCGCACAGGATGTTTCCGACTGTCAGACGATCGCCGAGCTGCGCGATAAGAAGCGGGGCGAGCTCACCGAAAAGGAAGCGAAGAACGCAAAAATCGCAAAAGAAAACGACGTGGTTCGTATGGTTGTGGAAAACGCAGCCGTCGAGATCCCGGACGCGATGATCGAGCGGCAGGTTGACCGCATGCTCAGCGATTTCCGCTACAGACTCAGCATGCAGGGCATTTCCCTCGAAGACTATGCGAAATATACGGGTATGGAAATCGATTCCATGCGCAGCGAGATGAGGGGGGATGCCGCCACCCGCGTCAAGAGTCAGCTTGTGCTTGAAGCCGTGACCAAGGCGGAGGATGTTAAGGCCGATCCCGAAGCGGTCGATGCCAAGATTGACGAATATGTCAAGCAGTTCGGCGAGAAGGCGCAGGATTTTAAGGCGAAACTTACCCAAGACGACAGGCTTTACTTTGAGGATCAGGTCGTTCTGGATAAAACCATAGATCTTCTGGTATCCTCTGCAGTTGAGG
>CAZJYV010000217.1:0-1109 GCA_964550295.1 uncultured Clostridium sp.
GTCTCTTATCTTTCCCTTGTCTTTTCTTGCACTATATAGTTTTCAAGGTGCGATGCCGCTCGTTTGCGTTTGTGTTTGCTTTCTTGAAGCGTGCTCGATTATTCTATCAAACCGTTTCGGAATATGCAAGCCTTATTTTATGTTTTTTTGAAGTTTTTTTAATCTTCAATTTACATACAATATATGGGGGCACGATGTACATCGCACCCCCATCATATCGGTTTACGTCGAAATCAGTCGACTTGCTTGAAGAAGAAGTACAGCCTCGCCCACTCATTGGAATCGGCATGCTCGTTGCCGCAGGTAAAGATGGTCAGATACCTGTCCGCAGGGGTCACAGTCGTGTCGATTTGAATTTCGCTCAGCCCGACCTGCTTGTCGATCCATTCCTGAATCAGGTCATCCGTATCCTTAATGCGCGCGTCGTCGCCCCAGCGCCACCAGACGTTATCGAGGAAGGTTTTATAGGCATCCCCGCCCGCTTCGGTTTCATACATCGCAAAAAGCTCCCAGCGGGTTTCCTCGCCGTAGATGTTGAGCGTCCATACGCGGTTGGAATAGATTTGCAGGTTGGGCAGCCCCGTCAGCTCCTTGCCGCAATACTTGGTTTCCGCGCATTTGGTCTGACCGAGGTTAAACTCCTGAATGTGATGGAGCTGGTGGAACATCGAACCGGACGGTCTCGAGTTATGGCCGGTGACCACGATGTTTTTCAGCGCCGGCACACCGTAATAATACGCATAGATCGAGCCGGACTCCGTCGCTTCCTTCTCAGGCGTATGGTCGTTATAATACCATTTGCCCGATTTATCGAACATAATCGCATAGTTGATGTTGGTTTTTGGGATTGCAATCCAGCCGTACGCATCCGCATTCGCAGCCTTTATCGCCGCGAGGTCCGCGTCGTAAATGCCGGTCGTCAGCTTCGCAAACTGCTCGATCTTCGCCGAACCGGCAAGGTACGCGTCCATGCGCGCGAGGCTTTCCGCCCCGCATGCAGGCACGCCCAGCACGTTTGTTTCAAGCTGCGCGGCGCGCAGGTAAGCGCCCGTCAAAGTCCCGTTGTTGGCGCTGACGGCAGCGATGGTTTCCCTGTCCGCGGCGTCAAT
>CAZJYV010000217.1:1209-2699 GCA_964550295.1 uncultured Clostridium sp.
TTGAAGCGCCCCACGTCGCATTGCAGATCGTCGTTCACGCCGTAAGCCGCGGCGGAACCGTCCTTCAATAGGACGACGACGTGCTTTTCACCCACGGAAACGGCAAGCGCGCCGGCAAGGGTGGATAGATCCGTTTCGCCGTAAGCGTAATCGGGATCGTAAATCGTTTCGGCGGTCAGTGCCGTGACGACCGTGCCGTCCGCACGCACGCACGCGACGCCGCAGTCATCCACGCCGACGTCAACCAAGTCCGTGTAGCCTTCAAGCCCGCTCATATCGCATGTGGCGACCAGCTTGCCCTCCGCCGTGATGCCCGCGACAGCGGACGCACCGCCCGCGGCGAGCTTTTTGATGCCCGTCCACGAGGCTGCCGCAGCGGGCGCGCCGGAGGTGGCGACGATTGTGCCGTCCGCCTTGAGGCCGACTGCAAACGCGTCCCCGCAGGCGACGGATACGATATCGCTCCAGCCGGAAACATCGCACTGACCGGCGGCATTATTGCCCGCCGCCAAGACCGTTCCGTCGTTGAGCAGGGCGATGATAAAATCCTCTCCCGCGTCCGCCGCGAACACATTCGTCCAGGCTGCGGCAGTTGCGAGCGCGGCTGCATCGGTCAGCGTGCCGGCGATGACGAGCGTTCCGTCCGCTTTCACGCCGAGGGAAACGGATTTGCCCGCGGCGACGTAGACGACATCCGTCCACGCGCTCACCTGGCGCTGTCCGTAATAATCATGTCCCGCGCTCAGCGCGGTGCCGTCGGTGCGCAGTCCGATGGAATGGAGATACCCCGCGGCGACCATCCCCATGGTCTGCGCATATTCACGCGTCAGCGAAAGCCCCGCGCCTTGATCGGTAGGCTCCGGCGAGGGCGTCACCGTGCCGATATCGATCGGGTCCGTATTGTTGACATTGCCGCCGCACGCCGCCATGGTCAGCACCATGACGAGCACAAGCAGGAGAGCCAGTCCTTTTTTCATAATTACCTTAATCCTCCAAAACAAGCGAATTCGGGCCGAGGGCACACATTAACGCAAATATCATATCACACAAACTGCGCCCCTTCAAATCAGCCCGGGCTTATTTACAAGTATTTTACAATAGAACGCGTAAAGCTTTTAAAAGGTTGCACATGAAAACGGCGGCCCCCGTTCAAGCGGAGGCCGCGCGATCCATCGCAGATGATTCTTTTGTTTGCTTGCTGCTGTCCGTTATTTTAACGGCCTCATCGTGGGGAACAGAAGCACGTCGCGGATGGATGATTCGTCCGTGAGCAGCATCACAAGCCGGTCGATGCCGATGCCGATGCCGCCCGTGGGGGGCATGCCGTATTCGAGCGAAAGGCAAAAGTCCTCGTCGATCATCATGGCCTCGTCATCGCCCTTCGCGCGCTCCTGCGCCTGCTGCTGGAAGCGGCCGCGCTGGTCGATTGGGTCGTTGAGCTCGGAGAAGGCATTGGCATACTCGTGTCCCGCGATGAACAGCTCGAAGCG
>CAZJYV010000218.1:0-2662 GCA_964550295.1 uncultured Clostridium sp.
CCGGCGGGCCGTACAGCAGCGCGTGATCCAGCGGCTCACCGCGGCGTTTGGCTGCCTCGATATAAATTTTGATATGTTCCTTTACGTTGCCCTGTCCGATATACTCGTTGAGAAAGCGCGGGCGGAGGCTGTAATCCGCCACCTCGTCCTCCGCGAGCATGGATGAAACAACAAGCCTTTCCTCCATCACGACGAACGTCCTTTCATCGCAAGCTCGCGCAGAGCCTGCGTGATCATATCTTCAACGCGCGCGCAGTCCGGTACGGCGGAAACCGCGCGCCCCGCGACGACGCCTTCGTATCCGAGGGAAACCAGCGCAGCCACCGCCTCCGCCCGGATATTCATCGATGCGCCGGAAGCCGCGGCCTGCGCCATAGGCGAACCCGCCATATCCTCCGGCGTGACTTTTTCCTTCAGCTCAAGCAGCACGCGCGCGGCGGTTTTCCTGCCCATACCCGGCACGCGATCGAATGCGGCGGCATTTTCGGTGACGATGGCCGTGGCAATGTCCGAAACGCTCAAAGCGGAAAGCACGGCAAGTGCAAGTTTTGGGCCGATGCGCGAAACGCTGATCAGCCGACGGAACATCGCCCGCTCATCCTTGGATTCAAAGCCGTAAAGCGCCATAACATCCTGCGCGAGGGAAAGGTGGTGATGCGCATAAAGCTTGTGTTCCTGCCCGGCGCGCAGACGCCGCAGCGTCGCCTGCGAACAAAAAAGTTCGTACCCGACACCTCCGGCCTCGATCACGGCCCGGTCTGTTCCGATCTCTTCAACTGTTCCCTTGATGTGCGCATACATAGTCGAAACCTTACCTGATCCTGAATTGTTCCATCGCCGGCCCCATCGTGTTCGCATGGCAGAGGGCCGCGGCCAGCGCATCCGCAGCGTCGTCGGGCTTGGGTACGGATTTGAGCTGGAGAAGGATCTGAATCATCCGCTGCACCTGCTTTTTATCCGCATGGCCGTCCCCCGTGACGGAAAGCTTGATCTGCATGGGCGTATACTCGTAAAGCGGAACGCGCGATTGCTGCGCCGCCAGCAGCGCCACCCCGCGTCCGGCGGAAACCTGAAGCGCCGTGGTGGTGTTGCGGTAAAAGAAAAGCTCCTCAAATACAACATGTCCGGGCTTGAACATCATGAGGAGCTGTTTGGTACCCGTATAGAGCTTTTCAAGCCTTTCGGGAAAAGGATCCTCAGCGCTCGTCTCGATCACGCCATAGTCGAGAGGCCGGAACTGCCGGTCCTTAACCTCTATGATGCCATAGCCGAGTATGGCATAGCCCGGATCGATGCCAAGTACTGTCAATTTGCTTTTCCTCGCACGTATTACTTGGATAATTGTAACACGGATGCGTATTTCAGGCAACTTGTTCCGACAGTTTGCGCGTTATTCCGCGCCTTCCAAATATGCGTTGATGTCCTCCAGAGAGTCGAACGTGACGCCCTTGCTCAGAGCGGCGAGCGAATCTTCGTCCAGCGCGCTCGTATCGGCGATGATGCGCATCACCTCTTTTTGCGCGAGCGTCGCTAAATCCATCTTCGAGATCACCAGCACCCCCTCGCCCATGGTGAGCAGATAGTGCGCTGGACAATACCCGTCAACGGACTTCGCCATGCGCACATATTCGGCATCGAAGATCTCGATCGTATCGTCCGGATAAGCGATGGCCAGCTCCTTGCGCGTCATGCCGGCGACGCTGCCCGGCGGGTCGAGCGCGACTTCATGCCCGCATGCGCCAAAGCGCACGATCCAGTCGGTCTCAGCGTTTTCGGCAACCAGAACCTCGCGCGGGGTGCCCGCGCCGACCGTTTCCGGCGTTTGGACAGGTTCCTCCCGAACGGCGTTCCCGAGACCGAACAGGGAATTGAAATCGACGGGAACCTCGAGCATGATATACGCGCCGAACAGCGCACCGATCAGGAAAAGACCTGCGGCGCTGACTGCCGCGCTCCGCCTGCGCTTTTTATAATCGCTGTGTGAAAGCAATAAAACCGCCTCCTTTGGGTTTTATCATTGCCCAAAGGAGGCGCGCTCATACCCGTTTGGTTGTTTGGATCAACCGAAGAAATCGTAATCCGCTTCGCCGTCCACGAGTTCGCTGCCCATGCTGTTCAAGTCGCCCAGGGTCATGGTTGTGTCAAAATATTCGCCCGCGCGCCAGACCTTGAGCACCATGCTTTCCCCCACGCCCTTGCTGCGGACCAGCGCGACGAAATCGCTCTGCGTGGGCACGGCTGCGCCGTCCACCTCAACGATGATGTCGTTGGGCCGCAAACCCGCCTTGTCGCCCGGGCCGTCCTTGATGACGGTATAGACGAGCACGCCGGTGACCGTGCCGTATTCGCGGGCGATCTGCTCCGACCATTCTATGACGGAGATGCCGATGCCCGGACGCTTGATGCTGCCCTCTGTGATGAGCTGCGCGGCAAGCCTGAGTACCTCGTTGATGGGCAGCGCAAAGCCAAGTCCTTCCGCGCTGATGGCGTTGCCGTAATCATCGTAGCTGGCGGTAACGGTTTTAGCCGAAACGATGCCCACGACCTCGCCTTTGAGGTCGATCAGCGGACCGCCGGAATTGCCTGGGTTGACGGCGGCATCCACCTGAATGTAAGTGTTGGTTTGCCCGTCGATGGTGATGGTCCGGGCGGTAGCACTCAC
>CAZJYV010000219.1:0-2630 GCA_964550295.1 uncultured Clostridium sp.
TTTACCGGCCTCTTCTCGCTGGGGCAGGCGGGCTTTATGCTCATCGGCGCGTACACTTACGCGATTTTCACCATGCCCGTGGCGGTGAAAATAACAGAGCAGGTTTATAAATATTACGAGTGTGCCGTTGGGTTCGATACGGGCATCTTCATCGGCCTCATCTGCGCGGGGCTCGCGGCGGCGCTCTTCGCCGCGCTGATCGGCTTGCCGGCGCTGCGGCTCAAGTCAGACTATCTGGCGATTGCCACGCTGGGCTTTGCGGAAATAATCCGCGCGGTATTCCAGTGGGATACGCTCGGCCCTGTGACCAACGGCGCGAACGTCATGCGCGAGTATCTGGGTCTGACGGATGTCACCATTCCCTTTACGAATATCCCGTTTCCGCCTACGTTGTTCGTGTTTCTTGCGGTGGGAATCTGTGTCGGGCTGATCGTTCTGCTGATCAATTCCTCTTACGGCCGCGCGTTCAAGGCAATCCGCGATGATGAAATCGCCGCCGTGGCGATGGGCATCAACCTCTTTAAACATAAGCAGATGAGTTTTGTAATCAGCTCCTTCTTCGCCGGCATCTCGGGTGCGCTGCTTGCCATGTACCAATACACCGCGCAGGCTGCGCAGTTCAAAAGCGCTTTGACCTATGAAATTCTGCTCATCGTCGTCATCGGCGGTATCGGGTCGATCTCCGGCTCCTGTATCGCGAGCTTTCTGTACATCGCGGCTTCGGAGTGGTGGCTGCGCGGATTGGATATGGGCAGGTTCCTCGGAATCGATGCCGCGACGATCTTCCGCTCGGGCTTCCGCAAATTCATCTTTTCAGTCATCATCATGGTGATCGTGCTGTTCTTCTCCAAGGGGTTGATGGGCGACAGGGAAATTTCCTTCCGCGGAATTGCAGGTTTGTTCCGGCGCAGGCCGAAAATGCCCAGTGCGGCGAAAGGAGGCGGTTCGGATGCCTGAGAACGTGCTGAAACTTGAAAAGGTAACGATGCAGTTCGGCGGCGTTGTGGCCGTCAACAACCTGTCCCTCGAAGTGAATAAGGGCGAGATCGTGGCGTTGATCGGACCCAACGGCGCGGGCAAAACAACTGCGTTTAACTGCGTCACCGGCGTGTATGAACCGACCAACGGCATCATCACATTCAACGGAAAAACGATCGTCGCCAACCACCCGCGCGGCAAGATGAAAAAGCTCTATGCGGGCGAAAACGCAAACCAGTACCAGCATGTGCATGCGGTCGACCCCACGCCGGATCAGATCACGAAACTTGGCATCGCGCGGACCTTTCAGAACATCCGCCTGTGGAAGAGCATGTCGGTGTTTGACAACGTCCTCACCGCCAAACACATGCGCGCCAAGCAAAACGTGTTTACGGCAACGCTTCGCATCGCCCATGCCGAGGAAAAACGCATGCGCGAGGAAACGGCGGCGCTTCTGGAGGAACAGAACCTCTTGCAGTATGCGGACGATCTGGCGGTCAGCCTGCCATACGGCCTCCAGCGCAGGTTGGAAATCGCGCGCGCGCTTGCGACCGATCCGACGCTGCTCCTGCTCGATGAACCCGCTGCGGGCATGAATCCGCAGGAAACGCAGGAACTGGGCGAGTTTATCGTGCAAATCAAGAATAAATACGATCTGACGGTGTTCATGATCGAGCATCATATGGATCTGGTCATGCAGTTTTCCGACCGCATCTATGTCATAGACTTCGGAAAGCTCATAAGCCAGGGAACGCCCGCCGTCGTGCAGGCGGATCCGCGCGTGATCAACGCATATCTGGGGGTGAGCTGATGGACGAAACCATACTCAGCATCAAGGATTTGAAGGTCAACTACGGCGGGATCGAAGCAGTGAAGGGCATCTCCTTCAATGTGCCAAAGGGCCATATCGTCACCCTGATCGGTGCGAACGGCGCGGGCAAAAGCTCCACATTGCGCGCGATTGCGGGGCTGGTCAAGCCGAAAAGCGGCACGATTGAGTTTGAGGGTGAAACGATCACAGGCAGGGATGCGACTTCGATCGTCAAAAAAGGCATTACCCTCGTGCCGGAGGGGCGGCGCATTTTTGCCGATCTCACGGTCGTCGAAAATCTGCGCGTGGGCGCGTATATGAGAAACGACGATATTTCGGCGGATATCAACTGGGTGTATGAGCTTTTTCCGCGCCTCAAGGAGCGCTCCTGGCAGGCGGGCGGCACGCTTTCCGGCGGCGAACAACAGATGCTGGCGATCGGCCGCGCGCTGATGAGCCGTCCGAAACTGATGATGATGGACGAACCCTCGCTGGGTCTTGCGCCGCTGATCGTGCGCGATATATTCAATATCATCAAGGAGATCAACAAGCGCGGCGTGACGATTTTGCTCATCGAGCAGAACGCGAACATGGCGCTGTCCACAGCCGACACCGGCTATGTGCTGGAGACCGGGCGCGTCACGATGAGCGGTCCCGGCCGGGAACTTTTAAGCAACGCGGCGGTCAAAGCCGCGTATCTTGGAACCTGACAGCAAGCGCGTCAAACGAAAAAGCGGAACAGACTTCACCGTTCTGTTCCGCTCTTTGTTTTGGCTCAGCTCCGCATGAAGCGATCGAAGTGCCGCACCTGCGCGAGGGCGGCGACAAAGTCCGCTGCAAA
>CAZJYV010000220.1:0-2609 GCA_964550295.1 uncultured Clostridium sp.
TACTGCTCCTTGTTGCCTGTGTTGGTCGTGTTGAGCAGCTCCTCAAAAATATAAGCGAACTCGCGTGGGAGCGCTTTTCTGACCTTGGAGCGGGAATATTTTGATGTGGAAATGCGCGCCACGGCGATGAGCCGCCGCAGCGTCACCCGATACCAGTCGTTGAGGTCGCTTTCCAATGCGCCCGCCTCGCTGAGCTTTTCGCGCGGATAATAGATCAGCGAACAGAGCGCCTTGCGCTCCGCCGCGGTGAGCGTATTGCTCAGCGCCTGACTCACCTTTTCCGCCACAGCGCCGGAGCCGTTGTTGAGGATATGCGTGAACGCCTCGTTCTCGCCGTGGATATCGCTCATAAAATGCTCGGTGCCCTTGGGCAGGTTGAGGATCGCCGTAAGGTTGATGATTTCGGCGCTTGCGGCCTGAATGGTGGGGTATTCGCGCGCGAGCTGCGCGAGGTAGCGCTTTTCCCGATCGGTCATGGTTTCCGCTCCTTTGCCTTGTTATTCACATACTGGATCATCGCATTGTGCCGCGCAACAGGGAAGCACGATCTCAGGTCTTCCCGCAGGCGATGAACTTCGCGGTCTTCTTTGCGTCCGCGTCCGGGTTGACGAGGCAGACCTGCCGCGCGATGCGCGTCGCCGCCTCCCCGGAATCGAGCGCTGCGGCTTGCGCGAAGAGATCCTCGCCCCAGAAGCGCTCCGTCGTCGTGAACACGGTGGACGACCAGCCGTACTCTTCCCCCTTCGCCGAAAGCTTGCGCTGCCGGCCGCACATGGTCAGGTACAGCTTCATCTGCAGTTCGACCAGCGCCTGTTCGAAAGCGGATTGCTCCGCCTTGCCAAAGCCGCCGAGGGATTTGATCGCGTGCAGGGGCAGGGCTTCATGCGCGCGCACCAACTCGTAGACGCGCTTTGCGGGGGCGCCGACGCGCCCGTCCCGGTATTCCTGCTCGAAGGACATCCCGCCCCGGCGTGCGGCGAGAAAATACGGATACCACTCCTTTGTGATATAGCCGCTTTTTTTGAAAAACACCTTCGCGTAGGCGATATCGTCCCGCTCGTCGAGCACGCGCATGCGCCACTCCCACGGGTCGGCCGCAGGGTCGCCGGTATGCCAGCGCACGGGCGTTTCGTAGGGCGGCTCCTGCTCCCAATTCCACGGGACGACGGAAAAAATCCCCTCGCTGTTGCCGCCGCCCATCGAAAATCCCGCTTCGAGCAGGACGGACACAAAATCCTCATAGCTTCTGATCGGTTGACGGAACATAAACGCGCCCTCCTTTGATATGTGCCGGGTCACGGCATTATCATACCATCCAAGGGCGCGGGAAGAAAGGGCGATTGCGTTTAGGCTGCGTTAAAGATGCTTATGTTTTGCCGTAAAACACGTTGCCGCACCCCTTGCAGGTGATTTTTACCTTGCCTTTGCCGCGCGGCACGCGCATTTTGGTTTTGCAGGCGGGGCAGATAAAGCGCTTATACTGCATGCGCTCGGCCTTATCGCGTGCGCGGGAGGCCTTATCCCCGATGAGCTTGCGCCGGAGGGAAACGTATTTTGCGTTTTCCGCCTGCCGCGCGTAAATATTCTTGGAGAACATCCGAAAATAGCTCCAGCCCATGATCGCGAGGGACAGGATCCACAGGATGTTCGATAAAAGGCCGTTCCAGACCGAACCCGTCGCCATCGAAGCGACAAGCACGATCAGCGCGCACCAGATCAGCAGGCGCGAAAGTTCGTCGCTGCCGTTCCTGCCCTCAAAAAAGCGCCGGAGCCTTTCCGAAAAGGACGGTTTGCCGCTGTTGTTCATCCCTCCACCTCCCGAAGGTTTTCCTCTAAGTCGTCGCAAGCGATGACGATCGAAGCGCCGTTTTTGCCTTTGATCGCCTCGCGCAGCCGGTCCGCCGCATACAGCGCCTGCCCGCGCTTTTCCGGATCCGTCTTATGGGATAGGCGCTTGGCGCGGTTCAACAGGCTTTCCGCGCGGTTTTTGAGCGCGGCTTCGTCCCCGGCGCGTCCCTGCGCCGCCTCATAGCGCGCCGCATCGCGCATCGCACGGTCCATTTCATCGGGCGTCATGTTGGAGCTGCCCGAAATCGTGATTTCCTGCGCCATGCCCGTGCCCAGGTCGCGCGCCGCAACGTTGACGATGCCGTTTGCGTCGATGGAAAAGGTGACTTCAATCTGCGGTACGCCCGCCATCGCGCGGCGGATGCCGCTCAAACGGAAGCGGCCGAGTTCCTTGTTTGCCGAAGCGCGCGGATTTTCGCCCTGAAGCACATGCACCTCAACGGAGGTTTGGAACGGTGCGGTCGTTGTGAAAATCTGGCTCTTTACGATAGGTATAGATGTATTTCTGTTAATTATGCGTGTAAATTCGCCGCCGACGGTTTCTATGCCCAGGGAAAGCGGCGTTACGTCCAGCAGCAGCAGCCCGTTGAGCGTTCCCGCCAGCACGCCGCCCTGGAGGCAGGCGCCCATCGCCACGCACTCGTCCGGGTTGATGCCGCGGAAGGGCTCCTTATCGGTCAGCTTGCGGACGAGTTCCTGCACGGCGGGCATGCGCGACGAGCCGCCGACCATCAAAATCTTGCTCAACCCGCCGGGCGATA
>CAZJYV010000221.1:0-2587 GCA_964550295.1 uncultured Clostridium sp.
ATGGTCACCCGTAATCATCACGGTTTTCACCGACGCTTGCTTAAAGATGCGCACAGCGTCCTTCGCCTCAGGCCGCGGCGGATCGATCATGCCAACGAGTCCGATGAAGGTCAGCTCCGCCTCGGCAGGCTTCCCCTCCCCCTCGCGGGCGGCGAGCGCAAGCACGCGCAGCGCGTCCGCGGACATTTCCGCAACGGCTTTGGTGATCCGTTCGATATCCGCCTGCTCGATGGGGCGTGTGCCGCCTCCTTGTGCAATGCGCACGCAGCGCCGCAGGAGCTGGTCGGCCGCGCCCTTGGTGTAGGCGACTTTGCCGCCCTGAACCGCGTGCTGCGTGGTCATCATCTTGCGGTTGGAGTCAAAGGGCAGCTCGTCCACGCGGGGCATTTGCTCCTCGAGCGCGCGCTTATTCATATCCTGCGTTCTGCCCATTTCAAGCAGCGCGATTTCCGTCGGGTCGCCCAGATACACCCCGTTCTCAAGCGAGGCGTCGTTGCACAGCACAAATCCCTTGAGGAACGCCGCGTGTGCTTCGCGGTCAAGCTCTTTTGCGTCGAACGCTTTGCCGTTCGCATAGCAGCGCACAACCGTCATTTTATTCTGCGTGAGCGTACCCGTCTTATCGGAGCAAACCACGCTTACCGCGCCGAGCGTTTCCACGGAGGGCAGGCGGCGCACGATGGTGTTCACCTTCACAAGCCGCTGCACGCCCAGCGCCAGCACGATCGTGACCACGGCAGGCAGTCCTTCCGGCACGGCCGCCACGGCGAGCGAAATGGCCGTGATGAGCATTTCGACCACATCCCTTTTCTGGATGAGGGCGATGGCAAAGAGCAGCACGCACAGGGCGATGGCGATGATGCCCAAGAGCTTGCCGAGGTCCGCCAAGCGCTTTTGCAAAGGCGTCTGCTCCTCGGGCGCGGCGTCGATCATGCGCGCGATGCGGCCGATTTCCGTATCCATGCCAACGGCGCTCACGATGCCCTCTCCCCTGCCGTAGGCGACGGCGGTGGTCATATAGGCCATATTGATCCTGTCCCCCAGGGGCAGGTCGTCTGCTGCAGCAAAGGTATGGTCTTTTTCGGCGGGTACGGACTCACCCGTCAGCGCCGACTCCTCAATTTTCAGGTTGGTTGAAAAGGTCAAACGGAGATCCGCCGGCACTTGCCTGCCCGCCTCGAGCACGATGAGGTCGCCCGTCACAAGATCCTGCGCCGGGATTTCAAAAACCACGCCCTCCCGTTTGACCAGCGCGGTCGGACTTGAAAGTTTTTTGAGCGCGGCAAGCGCGTGCTGCGCCTTCCCCTCCTGCACCACGCCGATGACGGCGTTGAGCACGATCACGACCAGCACGATCGCGGCATCCCCATACTCCCTGAGAAAAAACGAAATGACCGCCGCCGCGAACAGGATGTAGATCATCGGCTCGTTGAGCTGGCTGAGGAACATTTGCAGGACGGTTTTCGGTTTTTTTTCGGTCAGCGCGTTTTTGCCGTTTTCCATCAGGCGCCGTTCCGCTTCAGCCCGGCTCAGCCCGCGGGACGGATCGGTGTCGAGCGCGCGCGCCGTTTCGGCTGCCGTTGATTTTTCGAACATAGTCTTCCTCCGCTGATTCACGTGATAAAAAAAGGCTTCTAGCATGGCGCTGGGCCGATACTAAAAGTCTGGCTAACCCCGTTGACCGGGGCTGCGGAACCAGGCGTCAGCCGCCATGATGTTGCATTCCGCAATTGAAGCTACTCCCTTTTACTGCATAGATCTTAACCCATTTGCACCGCTGTGTCAACCGGCGCGCGCATCGTTCGCGCGCCTTGGGCCGCCTTTCTTCAAAAAAACTGAAAATGCGGGGGTTTCTTCAATCAGCGCCTACATTTTGATTGAAATGCATCCAGACCAACGATATACTATATATGTTTATCAGATATCATTTGAAGCATGACGCCCCGGGCCGAAACGCGCAGCCGAAGGAACGGCACGAAACGGATCGTCTATCCATTATAAGTGAGAAGGTGATCGTATGCTCGCCCTTTTGTACCTGGAGCTGAACTGCTTTGCATTGGCGGTTCTGCTGTTGATTTATTTGAATATCCGCCATTATATCAACAAGTATCTTCTCGATCAGAAGATCTTCCTCGCGTTGATTTATATGAACGCCTTGATTCTGGTTATCGACGCGGCCATGTGGATGATCGACGGCATGCCCGGCGTTGCCGTGCATCGCTTCTACTCGATCATCACCGTTATGTATTATACGTTCAACCCGCTGATTTGCCTGATGTGGTGTTTCTATGCGGATTTTTCCATCTACAGGCGCGCCGAGCGCGTGCGTAAGCGGTTCTTTCCCATGCTGATTCCCGTGCTGGCGATTTTTGTGCTTGCTGCCATCAGTGTGAAAACGGGTATGCTCTACTCGATCGATGCGGACAACATCTACGCCCGCGGCCCGTATTTTTTGATCATGGCGGCCGTCTCCTTCGGGTATTTGCTGTACGCCACGCTCATCACCGTTTTTAACCGCAAAAACATGCAGAGCAGGGATTTCAGAACGC
Organism: uncultured Clostridium sp.; assembly: GCA_964550295.1. Taxonomy (GTDB): domain Bacteria; phylum Bacillota; class Clostridia; order Christensenellales; family CAG-138; genus Phil1. Next base: position 2,550 of record CAZJYV010000221.1, read on the forward strand.
TGCTGTTTTTTCCCGTTCCGCCCATCATCGGGGGCGTC
>CAZJYV010000222.1:0-2508 GCA_964550295.1 uncultured Clostridium sp.
AATTGATAATTGACAATAAAGAATGCCCGCTGCGGCGGGCGTGTAGGGGCCGATCCTGTATCGGCCCTTTGTTTATATCGTTGTAGGGGCGGATATCATCCGCCCGTAAAGCGGGGGGGTGCCGACCTACGCGGGCGGCCACGCCGGGCCACCCCTACATTTCCGCAAACCAAAATGGGCGGCATCGTCACCCCAGACCTATGCGGGCGGATAATATGCGCCCTTACACCCGCGCAAAAGGGCGGCCACGCCGGGCCGTCCCTACATTTCCGCCGCGGCGGACGTATATCGGATTGTTAATCTCCCCCATGGCTCATCGCCAGATTGAAGGCGGTGATCGCCACCTCGATCATGTCCGGCGTGGGTTCTTTGGTGGTGATGCGCTGCAGCGCAAGACCCGGCGCGCGGATGATGCGGGTCAGCAGATTGTCGGATCGGGCGGCGAAGCGCAGCACTTCGTAGGAAAGCCCCGCGACCACGGGCAGGAAGACGATGCGCAGCAGCAGGCGCACGAAAAAGTTTGCGTTCCAGCCGACGACGGCGAAAAACAGGATAGAGACCGCCATCACGAGGAACAGATAATTCGTGCCGCAGCGCGGATGAAGCCGCGTGTGCTTCATGGCGTTTTCGGGGGTCAGCTCCTCCTCCGCCTCATAACAGGCGATGGTTTTATGCTCCGCCCCGTGATACATAAAAACGCGGCGCACATCTTTGATGGACGCGCACAGCAGAATATAACCGACGAATACGGCAAGGCGCACAAAGCCTTCCACAAGGCTTTTCCAGATGCCGGGCACATCGCTTTTGCCGAAGATGAGCGTGCTCACCAGGTTCGGCAGAACGAAAAAGAGGCCGATGCTCAGTGCTACGGCAAACACGACCGCCAGCCCGATCACGATGCTTTCCACCGATTTGCCGAGTTTTTCGCTGAGCCATTTTTCGAATTTAGTCGGCTCTTCATCCAACTCCGCGCCGGCAAGCTTGGCGCTTTCGGTCAGCGTGCCCATGCCTGTCGTGAGGGATTCTATGAAAACGACCACGCCGCGCACGACCGGCCAGCCGTAAAACGTACCCTTTTGCGCTTTGGAGCGCATGGGCGTATATTGCGTGGCGATTTCCCCGTCCGGCTTGCGCACGGCAAGCGCGATGCCATCCGGCGATTTCATCATGACGCCCTCCATGACGGCCTGGCCGCCCACGGTGCAAACCTTCGACATAGATCGGTTCCTTTCAGGTAATGCGGTCATTATATCATATAAGAGCGCTTATAAGAGGTCGGCATTGTGAAAAAAGATTGAAAAGTTCCAATGCGGGGCATACTTATGCCGAGGTGATGCTTTTATGAAGCAACGATTGCTTTCCCTTTTCGCGGCCGCGAAGACAGGCACGGCAAAATTCCTGCGCGCGAAGGGCATCTATGTGGTGGTTATGACCTGTGTTGCCGCCGTCGGTCTGGCAGCCGCGCTGATCATCCCGCGCGGGGACGACCGAAACGTTGCGCCCGAGGAAACCGATCCGGGCAGCGCAGTGAACCAATCGGAGGACGAAACGCTTACGCTCCTCAAAACGCCCGAGCCGACGCTCGCGCCCACGCCGACGCCCCTCCCCGATTTTACGCAGGCGCCGGCGACCGCAAAGCCGACTGCAAAACCGCTGTGGTCCCCGCCCTGTCGCGGCGAGATCATCTGGGGCTACGCGGTCGATCAGCTCATTTACTCGCGCACGCTCAAACAATGGATGACGCACGCGGGCGTTGACGTTGCCTCACCGAAGGGGACGGACGTGAACGCGGTGTTCGGCGGCACGGTGGAAGCGGTCTATGAGGACGATCTGCTCGGCATATGCGTCGAGATCGCGGGGGACAACGGCTTGAGCGCACTTTACGCCAACCTCAAAGCGGATCCTCCCGTTCAGGAGGGCGCGAAGGTGAACGCGGGCGACGTGATCGGCGCGGTGGGCGACACGGCCGCTTCCGAATGCGCGGACAAGAGCCACATCCATTTCGAGCTTCGCAAGGACGGCGCTGCCGCCGATCCCACGAAGTACATTCAGTTCATCAAAGGGTAGGGCAGATATCAGCCATCCGGCCGTTGATGATCAGGGTACCTGCCGCGGCAGGGCAATCCGGGCTGGTCCGGGATCAGACCCCGCAAACGGAAAACATGCGATGGGGGCGGATAAAATCCGCCCTTTTTTATTTCAGCAGCAAATCATCAAGGGAGGTCGTTTATGTCCGCTAAGCTCGAAACCATGATCCGCCGCGGCGCGCAGGAGGGCGTGCAGACGCTGCGCGCAATCTGCGCGGACGAAACCAAAAAGGACGCGGACCGCATTGCAGCCGCCAAGGCGCTGCTTGACTACGGCCTGAAAAAAGAAAACGGCGAGCATCCGGAATCCCTGCGCGTGGTGTTGGACAACGTGCCCGATGAATTCCTCGCGTAATATTAATACGCGTAATATTAATATAAGATATATTTCACCCAGACGCGTTGAAGCGGCGTACGCGCG
>CAZJYV010000223.1:0-2446 GCA_964550295.1 uncultured Clostridium sp.
ATGAGCAGTTCGGGGTTGTTGATCATCGAGCGCGCGAAGGTAAGCCTGTGTTTCATCCCTTTGGAATAAGCACCCGCGCGCATGTTCTGTTTACCCTCCAGCCCGACGAGACGGATGAGTTCCATAGGGTCGCGCGTTGGCACGTCAAACAGTTTAGCATAAAACGCAAGGTTCTCCCTGCCCGTAAGTTTACTGTATACGTTGGATTGCTCGAAGGATACGCCAATGCGGTTGAACATCTCGTTCTTCAGATGCCGCACGTCATAGCCCGCCACCTTCACGTTGCCCTTTTGCATCTTTAGCAGCCCCGTCAGAATGCCCTGTGTAGTCGATTTGCCCGCACCTGAAGGCCCCAAGAATCCAAAAATTTCCCCCTCAGGCACTTCAAATGCTATATCTCGAACGGCGTAATTTTCATCGTTTGAATAGGAATGGTATAATCCTTCCACTTGAATCATGATGCACGACCTTTCTTTCATATCATACAGAGGAACGCTTGCCGGCGGGATGTACAAAAGCCAGCTTTCATCTAATAGACCATATGTTCTAGACTATATGGTCTATTATAATTAATTTTGCGCACCTGTCAACAGCGGACGATTAAAAACGCCAATGCATTCCTTATAGTGCCATTGTGCAGCGCAAATGGAACCCATATGATTAGACAAACGAAGCGTTCCATGATACAATAAATTTTATTTTATCCAAAGGAGCATTTATATGAGTTATCGGATTTTTACGGATGCGGCATCGGATCTTCCCCCTCGATACGCGCAGCAGTACGATGTCACGGTGCTGCCAATGGGCTTCACTCTGGACGGAACAAACTACGTTTTTTCGCCCGGGGGCGGCGATCTGAGCGTGCATGAGTGCGCAGAACAGATGCGGGCCGGTAAAAGCGTTTCCACTACGATGATCAACACATATAACTTCATCGAAGCCTTCACGCCCGTGCTGGAAGCGGGTGAGGACGTTGTTTACCTTGCGCTTTCATCCGGTCTTTCCGGCCAGGCACATGCGGCGCAGGCCGCCGCGCGGGAATTGCGCGAGAGTTTTCCGAAGCAAAAGATCGCCTGCATAGACACGCTCTGCCCCTCGATCTCCCTCGGTCAGTTGACCTTATGCGCCGCAAAGCGCAAGCAGGAATTTGACTTTGATCAGATGGTGGCGTATGTGGAGCGGGAAAAGCTGCACTTTGCAAATTGGTTCACCGTGCAGGATATGGTTTACCTTAAGCGGGGCGGGCGCATCAGCGGCGCAACCGCGGCAATGGCGACCGTACTGAACATCAAGCCCATCATGACCACGGACGACGAGGGTCACCTGATCGCCGTGGAGAAGGTGCAGGGGCGCAAAAAATCCATCAAAACGCTTGTGGAGAACACCCTTCGCAACATGAAGCAGGATGGCGAGCTGGATATGATCGTTGTGGGCAACAACGACGCCCCGGAAGAAGCGGAAGAAGCGGCGCAGATGCTGCGCGAAGGCGGCGCGAATCAGGTTGAAGTATGGGATATCGGCATCACCGTCGGCGCGCACTCGGGCCCCGGCACAATTTCCATTTTCTATTACGCGGATAAGAGAACAAAAAAATAATCCTGCCGTAGCGCCAGGATTGCGGCGGATCGTGCGATCAGGTTGCATGCAGCTTTACCGGTTTCTGTACCAAACCGGTAAGGCTCTTATTTTATTGCGGCAGCTTTCCGTTTCTGCATCAAACGGCAAGGTTGTTTTTGGGGAAGGCTTATGAAGAAAAGAACTTTTTATACGGAAGCAGCCTATCTGCTGGGCATCCTCGCGCTTGCGCTCGGGACTGCGCTGATGGAAAAGGCGGACTTCGGCGTTTCCATGGTGGTGGCACCTGCCTATCTGCTGTATCTGAAATTATCGCAGACCTTGCCTTTCGTGACCTTTGGCATGGCGGAATATGCCCTGCAGGCGGTTTTGCTGCTCCTGTTGAGCGCCGTTCTTCGCCGGTTCAGGGTCGCGTATCTGTTTTCCTTTGTCACCGCCGTTCTCTACGGGTTCATGCTCGATGGCTGCATGGCGCTTGTTGCATTCGTGCCGGCGGACGCGATTCCCCTTCGGCTCGCGCTGTTTGCAGCGGGCATGCTGGCGTGCGCGCTAGGTGTGTCGCTGCTGTTCCACACCTACATCGCGCCGGAGGTATACGAGCTTGCGGTCAAAGAGATTTCGGCGAAGTTCAGCTTTCATATCGTCAAGGTCAAAACCCTGTACGACTGCGCGAGCTGCCTTGCCGGCATACTCCTGTCCTTTGCGTTTTTCGGGCTGTGGCATTTTGAGGGGGTGAAGCTCGGCACGATCTTCTGCGCCTTCGTGAACGGCACGATCATCGGCCTGTGCAGCCGCTTTTTTGAGCATTTCTTCACGTTTCGGGATGGGATGGGGTTGAAGAGGTTTTTTACTTAAACATGTGGTAGATGAT
>CAZJYV010000224.1:0-2382 GCA_964550295.1 uncultured Clostridium sp.
CTCAAGCGTAGCGGGCTTGGTCGTGCCGGTCGCGGTATCGCCGCGGAAGCCGGGTTCCGTCTCGGTGACGGTGAGTTCAACGAAATTCGGCGCAGCCACGGAGAAGGGGTTTCCCTTGTAGAAGCGGATCGTCACGTTCTCGTTCTCGACGATGAAATCGATGGCGTCCTCCACCTGGTCGTGGTTGAGCGGAAGCTGCTCGAAGGTCTCGGTATCCATGAAGTAGTACAGCTCACCGTCGTTATAGAGATACTGCATCTCCTTGGTTTCAATGTGCGCCCGCGGATGCTTGTCCGTGGGATTGAATGTGCGCTCAAGCACCGCACCAGTCATCACGTTTTTTAACCGTGTACGAACGAAAGCCGCGCCCTTCCCGGGCTTAACATGTTGGAAATCGGTAATGGCCCAAACCTGCCCGTCGATCTCCACGGTTATGCCCTTTCTGAATTCACCGGCCGTCAGCATAAAAAATACCTCCAAAGCAATGTGTATGTTGTTTCATCCGGCACACGACCGGTTTTGATACGGCACACTATGGATTATAATATCACAGCGCAGCTTACCATAACAAGTCTTTTATAATCATTTCCGCCTTGATGCAGCTTCATGCCTTCTTTTTTGCGTTCTGCGCCGTCCGGATTGAACAATCCGCAAGGCCGAAATCGGAAAGAGCCGTCCCTCATTCCCCGCCTTCATCCGTGGCATGTCCATAATCCGTGTGCAGATGCAAATCCTGACGGACAGCTTCTTTTTATTTATCAAGCGCGTGCTCAAGATAGCAGTTGAGTTTCTGCAGAGCCTTTTTCTCCAGGCGCGATACATAACTTCTGGAGATGCCGAGCAGCTTTGCCACCTCCCTCTGCGCAAGGCATCTGCCGCCGACAAGTCCATAGCGGTAGCGGATCACCGTCTTTTCACGCTGGGTGAGTGCTCCTTCGATCGCGCGAGAGAGCTGTGCCGCCACGATGGATTTTTCCGCTTCATTGATCACCTGATCGGGATCGCTGCCAAGAACCTCAGATAGGGAGATGTCATTTCCATCCCCGTCGGAGCCGATCGGTTCCGACAGGGATATCTCGCACGCGCGCTTTTTTTCTGCCCGAAGGGACATCAGGATTTCATTCTCGATGCAGCGCGAAGCGTAAGTGGCCAGCGTGCTGCTTTTTCCCTTGTCAAATGTGGATACGGCTTTGATCAGCCCGACCGTGCCGATCGAGATCAAATCGTCGTTATCCCGGCGCGGAGATGTGTATTTTTTTGCGATGTGCGCAACAAGCCGTAGATTGTGTTCGATCAGCACGCTGCGTGCCGCCATGTCGCCCTTCGCCATGCGTTCGAGGCATTCGGTTTCTTCCTTTGCGGTGAGCGGTTCGGGGAAGGAGCTTCCCTGCGCAACAAATCCGGTGAACAGGAACAGCTTCGCGAGCAAAGCCAAAAAGAGTTCGAGCATATCCCGCCTCCTTACCCTAGGTGTAACAGGATATGCCCAAAGTTAACAAATGTTGCGCTTTATCTTACCAATACGGTTTGTACTTTTCTATGTTTGTTTTGTGTTCCTCGAGCGTCTTGGCGTAAACCAGCGCGCCGTTTTCATCGTCGGACAAGCAAAAGTACAGGTACTCTGCCGCCAATGTTGCCTCATCCGGATAGAGCGCGGCTTTGATCGAGCGGAGCCCGGGGTTGCAGATCGCACCCAATGGCAACCCTTTATATGCATAAGTGTTATACTTCGACGGGTTGCTCAGCTCCTCATCCGTGAAGGTGATGTTGCCCGTTGTTTGATAGATGTATTTGAGCGTGGCGTCCGACTGAAGCTTCATGTCCTTTTCAAGCCTCAGACGGAATACCGCCGAAACCTTGGCGAAATCGTCTTCAACCTTTGCTTCCTTCTCGATCATGGAGGCGAGCGTCACAAGATCATCCATGCTCATGCCCAATTCTTGCGCGCGTGCGACATACTCATCCGTCATGACTTCGGAAAACCGATAAAGCATCCGGTTGATGATGGATTTTGCCGACTCGTGTGAATAAATTTCGTATGTGTCCGGAAACAGATACCCTTCCAGCGCATAATCCCGCGCCTGCTCCGGATCCACCTCGTCAGCGATTGCAGCAACGAACGAATAATCCGCAAACGTTTCGCCCGTTTTACACAGGTTCAGAAATTCCTCCGAGGAATCAAGTACGCCGAGGGATACGAGCTTTGATGCAATCTGTCCGACGGTCATTCCTTCGGTGACTGTAAGCTTGAGGGTTGTCCGGGGTGCATTTCCTTCGCAGATCATGTCGACGATCTGGCTCACATCCATATTGCGGGAAAGCACATAAGTACCGGCTTTCAGTTTGTCGGACTTGCCTGTGAAATCGACGTAGATTTTAAAG
>CAZJYV010000225.1:0-2377 GCA_964550295.1 uncultured Clostridium sp.
TCGAGGAGCGCGGCGTGTATCGCGTGCATCAGTTTGAAAAACAGGAGATGATCGTCGTCTGCCGTCCGGAGGAGAGCATGGCGTGGTACGACAAGCTTTGGAGCTACTCAGTGGCATTCTTCCGTTCGCTCGATGTTCCGGTGCGCACGCTCGAGTGCTGCTCGGGCGACTTGGCCGACCTTAAGGTCAAAAGTGTGGATGTGGAAGCCTGGAGTCCGCGCCAGGGCAAATACTTCGAGGTGGGCAGCTGTTCCAACCTCGGGGATGCGCAGGCAAGGCGGCTCGGCATCCGCATAAAAAATAAGGAGAAGGGCAATTACTTCGCCCACACGCTTAACAACACCGTGGTCGCGCCGCCGCGCACGCTCATCGCGTTCCTTGAGAACAACCTCAGGGCGGATGGCACCGTGTCGATTCCCGAAGCGCTGCGTCCATACATGGGCGGAAAGGATCACATCGGCTGATCTTTTGTGCTACCCGAATCAACCCAGCAAATCCTTGCTTTTTAGCCTATGCGCAACCCGGCGCTACCGTTAGTTGCGCATGTTTTTCGGGATGAAAAGCAGAGTTGGTAGATTTACCCCCTCGGTTGCGTATATGCTCAAACCATCAAAGCAAAGCGATTGGGAGGTATCATTATGAACATTGAGATCGCAAACCGGCTGGTGCAGCTTCGCAAGCAGCACGGTCTTTCTCAGGAGGAACTCGCGGCGAAGCTGGGTCTTTCCCGACAGGCTGTGAGCAAGTGGGAGCGCGCCGAAGCTTCGCCCGACACGGATAACCTCATCTTATTATCCCGCGTATACGGTGTAAGCGTTGACGAGCTGCTGCGCACGGAGGATCCCGTACCCGAACCGGAGCCGGAAAAAGGCGTGAAGGTCACCGTCAACGGCAAACCGATCAAATTCAATACAAAAGATGGCTTCTATTTCACCTATGGGGACGATGATGAGGAATACGAAGCCGAGAGTGACGACTGCGACAACTGCGGATACGACCACGACGGCAGCGGCGTACACATCCATGTGAACGCGGATAAGAGAAAACACGAGGATGAGGAAAAGTCCTTCTGGCAAATGTTCCCCTACCCCGTTTTTGTCACGCTCGCTTACCTTGTCATGGGCATCGTATGGCATCTTTGGCATCCGTGCTGGATCCTGTTCGTCACCATCCCCCTGTATTATCCGATCGCAAACTGGGCGAAGGGCAAACGCCGCCACAGTTTCTGGAAAGCCTTTCCTTATGTGATCTTTGTGGTATGCCTGTTCCTTCTGCTGGGCTGCATTTGGAACCTCTGGTATATCGCGTGGGTGCTTTTCCTGACGATCCCCATCTATTACTCGATCGCCCATTGGGCGGACAGGTGCTACCGGCGCCGCAGAAATTTTGATTCCAACGGACATGTGATCGTCGGCGACAATGTCGTCGTAATCGATCCGGACGATGAGGATTAAATCCAGCATGCTTTTATTACGGGCTGATGCGCACCATCGGCCCTCTATCACATCATAAGGGGGCAACTCTCATGCAGGAAACCGTTCAAACCTTCAAGGCGCTGCTGGCCAAAATGCACGCCTATCAGCATGCCATGGGCGCGCTGCAGTACGATGCGGAAACCGTTATGCCCAAAAAGGGCGCGGAGGGTTTCGCGCAGACGATGGGCATTTTAAGCGAGGAAAGCTACAAGCTTTCCACCGGGGATGAAATGCGCGCACTTCTGGACAGGTTGAATCCCGAAAAGGACAGCCTCGATGAAATCACCCGGCGCGAGGTGGAAGAATTGAGCGAAACCCTCGAAAAGCTCGAAAAAATCCCCATGGCCGAATATGTGCAGTACTCCATGGACGTGAGCGCCGCCACGCAAGTGTGGAAAAGCGCGAAGGCAAACAACGACTTTGCCTCCTTTGCGCCGTATCTGGAAAAGCTCGTGGCATTCAACCGGAAGATACCCGTTTATATCAAACCGGAACTGCCCAAGTACGATGTGCTTTTGAACGAATACGAGAAGGGCCTCACCATGCAGGCGCTCGACGAGTATTTCGCAAACGTTCGGGCCGCCCTTGTGCCGCTCATCAGGGAGATTGCGGAACACGGCAAGCAGCCGGATACCGCGGCGCTCAAAACACGCTTTCCCGTTCCGCAGCAAAGGCTTCTTTCTGATAAAATTGTGTCCATTCTCACGATCGATCGCGACCGCTGCGCGCTGGGCGAGGTGGAGCATCCGTTCACGGGCGGCGTGAGCAAGAACGACGTGCGGCTCACAACGCATTATTATGAAAACGACGTTTTGTCGAGCTTTTTCAGCGTCATCCACGAGGGCGGCCATTCGATCTACGAGCTCAACACAGCGGATGAACTCCTCGGCTCCCCGCTGGGT
>CAZJYV010000226.1:0-2377 GCA_964550295.1 uncultured Clostridium sp.
ATCAATTAAATCCTCTCTTTTCATTCGTCGTAGTTCAGCAATAATTTTGCTTCTTCGCTTATAATTAGCGCCGATATGACTTGACTTCATTTCCGTCTCTTTGAAACCATTGTTGATTTTTACTTTATTTACAGCAAAATGTAGTTCTTCAAGATTAGTATTTTTTACAACAACAGCACAAAGTATATAAAATTTCGATGTACCCTCTTTCTCAAAATCAAATCCGAAATTGCCACACTCATCAATAAATGCAGTTCGTCCTTCTTGCTTTGCGATTTTGTGCTGTTGAAAAATATCGTCAATAGATATTTGTTGCATGTCTTTCACCGCCTATATGAATAAGTCATTTAATAACAAGCGTCCAGAACATATATACTTAATTATATCTATTCCCTCTCCCATTTTCCACCTTTCCCTTCCAAATTCCACTCAAATATGCTAAATTTATTTACGAAAGTAATCCAAAGGAGGCACACCCATGACCGTTGAACAATTTTGGTCTGATTTTTTACAGGAAACCGGCAGGGACAAAAATACGAAATACTTTGAGTGCTTCCACTTCACCTCGGATGAATACTGGGCAAACGAGCTGCTGCGGCTGGTGCTGATCGGCAAGAAGCGCGCCACAACGAGCAGCCTTTGGGATTATGAAAAAGAGAACGAGCCTTCGCCAAAGGTCGGCGATCTGAGCATTGTGACCGACTGGGCGGGCAATCCTTACTGCGTGATTGAGACCACAGCCGTGACGGTGATGCCCTTTCGCGAGATGACGTTTGAAATCTGCTCACGCGAGGGGGAGGACGAATGCCTGGAAACATGGAAAGAAGGCCACACCCGCTTCTTCACGCAGGGGGGCAAGGGGCTTGGCTATGAATTCACGGAGGATATGCCGGTTGTGTTCGAGGATTTTACGGTGGTTTATCCGCCGCGATACGCCCGCCTTCCGTAACGGTTGAACCGACGCTTTTCAAATGGAAAGCACCTCATCCTTTCAGTAGGATGCGTATAAAAGCCGACATTCCGCCGCCGCAGACCGGCGGCTTTTTCGTTCAGCAAAAGTCCTTCCACAGACCGCCCGCGCGGCGGTGATTTTCCTCCGTGGCGAGCAGCCACTTGGCAACCGTGTGGCCTTCCGGAAAAAACTCCAGAAATTCGCCGTCCACAAACGTGTAAAAGCGGGTCATATCCGTACACATGCCGTAGGTCGGCAGGTTTTTCGCTTCCACCGCAAAGGCGAAGGGCTTGCCGTTCCGCACACCGTCAAAGCGCAGGCCGCTGCGGTCGAGGATCAACTCCCCTTCGCCCGTGATCTCGCTGGTTTTTTGATCCTCCAGATACCTGTCGTCGGGCAGCGTGCCGAGCTGAACCCGCTCGCGCAGAATAAAGCCGTCGTCCGCAACCAGCCTGCGCGCATTTTCGCGCTGCAAATCCCACCAAACGCGCGGCGTTTCGGGGATGACGCACGTTTCGTCGAGCGGGATGAGATCGTAATACTCGTTGAGCTCCGCGCCGTTGCCGCAGTTCATACAAACGATGCGGTTGCCCTCGCCCTGCATGGCGCATTCCGCACCGCAGCGCGGACACCAGTAAAGCATATCGTGCAGGTTTTTCGCCATCTGCCCCTTGCCGTCGAACCGCACGCGCGCGGTTTTGTTCCATTCGTAATCGTCGTGGCGGATCGCCTCATCCAGCCGCGACTGAATTTCCTTTTCGGAAAGCGCGGCAAGCTGCTCCGGCGTAAACAGCAGATCAACCTCAACATCCACGCGTCCGGGGCGCTCGTCAAGGCAATACTTCGTGCTTGTGAGGTAGCCGCCCGCAATCCCGATGCGCAGCACCGGCAGACCGAAGTGCTTGAGCAGCTTGCCGCTGGCGATCGCGCACGGAGATGGAGCTCATCCCCTCCGGAAACAGGATGACATTTCCTTTTTCGCCGATGACGCGCCTGATCTCCCGAATGGCGTAAAGGTCATTGACAAAGTTTTTCTTCGGGATCGCCTGCATGAGGCGGAAGATAAAGGCGAGGTGAGAGCGGAAAAACTCGTTGTAGCCCGCCACATAGTTGAGCGTGTGCGGCAGAAAGGCAAGCGAGGAAAAAATGTAGTCGAGCCGCGAGGCATGGTTGCCCACAACGATGAACGGAGCCTTGAAGTTCCGCGGGTTCACTTTGTAGGTATAGGTCACGTTGTATTTTTTCTCAAGCATCAGCCGGATGACCACAAAGGCGAGGATGCGGTAAATGAGATAGTTGGGCTTGTGGATTTTGCGGCGCGTAAGCTTTTGCCGCAGGGTTGCGCGCTCCTTTTTGACGGGGTTCTGTCCGGGGCGGGCGGGTTGGTCGCTCATAAGGGTGTTCTCCTGTTCTGTTACGGCACAT
>CAZJYV010000227.1:0-2373 GCA_964550295.1 uncultured Clostridium sp.
GTCTGTTACGATGGCGATCATCTTTTTTCCACCCCGAATTTTCTGAATCTCTCGTAGCGCCGCGCGTCGAGCGCGCGCGCGTCAAGCGCCCCGAAGGTGCGCAGAGCCTGTGCGATATTTTCCCTCAAGTGTGCGTACAGCGGCGCGAAGTCTCCCTCCGGTTCGGGGATGATCCTTTCGATGACCCCAAGCGCGAACAGATCGTCCGCGGTCAGCTTTAAACTTTCGGCGGCAGCTGCCGTCTTGGAAGCATCCTTCCAGAGTATGCTGGCGCAGCCCTCGGGCGAGATCACCGAATACACCGCGTTTTCCAGCATCCACACCTCGCGCGCCGCCGCTGCCCCCCTCGCCGATGAGTACGGACAGCACGGGTGTTTTGAGCGCCATAAGCTCCATCAGGTTTTCCGCGATGGCCTGACCCTGGCCGCGCTCCTCCGCGCCGACGCCGCAGAAAGCGCCCGCCGTATCCACGAAGCATACCACGGGGCGGGCGAATTTTTCGGCAAGCTTCATCTGCCTGAGCGCCTTGCGATATCCCTCCGGGTGCGCGGAGCCAAAGTTTCGTTCCAGCTTTTCTTTGGTGGAATGCCCTTTTTCAAGCGCGATTACAGTGACGGGCATCCCCGCGAGGCGCGCGATGCCCGCGACCACCGCCTTGTCATCCGCAAAGCGCCGGTCGCCGTGCAGTTCAAAGAAGTCCTCGAAGATGTTCTCAACGAAGTCCAGCCCGGTCGGCCTTCCGGCGGCACGCGCCGCCTTGACCCTGTCAATCGCGTTCATACCGCCGCCTCCCCGCTGTGAAGTTTGAGGAGCATGCCCAGCGTGCGCTTCATCGCCGTGCGCTCCACGATGGCATCGAGAAAGCCCCGTTCAAGCAGGAACTCGGCGCGTTGGAAGCGCTCGGGCAGCTTCTGACGGATGGTCTGTTCGATCACGCGCGGTCCCGCGAAGCCGATGAGCGCGTGCGGCTCGGCAAGCAAAATATCGCCCTGCATGGCGAAGCTCGCCGTGACGCCGCCCGTCGTCGGGTCGGTGAGCACGCAGATATACAAAAGACCCTCGTCGCTGTGCCGCTTGACCGCACCGCTCGTCTTTGCCATCTGCATCAAAGAAAGGATGCCCTCCTGCATACGCGCGCCGCCGGACACGGTGAAGCCGATCACCGGCAGTTTTTGACGAATGGCCTGCTCAAAAACCAGCATAAACTCCGGCTCCATCGCGAACAGCGCAGCGGGTATGCCGCAGACTTGTGCCGTTGCGCAAACGACGGCCTCCGTTTCACCGCTTTTCTCCCGCGCCTGCGCGAGCTTGCTTTCATATTCCGGGAAGCCGAGCGGATCGAGGGAGACGGTTTCGGCGAAAAGCTCCGCGAACGACCCCGCGTCGCACACGCTGTCTAGCCGCTCGCGCGCGCCCATGCGAAAATATGCGCCGCAGCGCGGACACAGGGACAGGTTCGCCTTGAGGTCGCTGATGAACAGCACCGCTTTGCACGCGGGACACTTGAGACAAAGCTCGTCGGGAACCGACGGCTTTTTACCTCCCTCCTGATAGAAGTCCGCTTCCAGCGCGATGCCGGTTTTTTTAAATCTGCCTTTTCCGAGCATGGCTTATCCTCGTTTCGCTATGAAGTCGGTCGCATAGTCGCCGGAGCGGAACCGCTCGTCGGATAAAATCTGCATGTGCAGCTCTGCGTTATGCTCCACCCCTTCTATCACAAGCTCGCACAGCGCAGCCTGCATCTTGCGCAAAGCCTCCTCGCGCGTTTTCGCGTGCACGATGAGCTTGGCGATCATGGAGTCGTAGTAGGGCGGCACACAGTAGTCCTGATAAAGTGCGGTGTCCATGCGCACCCACGGTCCGCCCGGCACATGCAGCAAGGTAACGCAGCCGCAGCTCGGACGGAAACCGAGCGCGGGATTTTCGGCGTTGATGCGGCATTCGATCGCGTGTCCCTGCAGGGAGATATCCGCCTGCGCGAACTGCAGCGCAAGTCCCGCCGCCACGCGGATCTGCCATTTAACCAGGTCGATGCCCGTAACCATCTCCGTGACGGGATGTTCCACCTGCAAGCGGGCGTTCATCTCCATAAAGTAAAAATTGCCGTCCCGGTCGAGCAAAAATTCAATCGTGCCCGCGTTGGTATAGCCAACGGTCTTAGCCGCGCGTATGCAGACATCCGCCATGCGTTGGCGAAGCTCCGGCCCTACGGCTGGCGACGGGCTTTCCTCGATCAGCTTCTGGCTCTTGCGCTGGATGGAACATTCCCGCTCGCCCAGGCACACGGCGTTGCCGTGCCGGTCGCACAAAAGCTGCATCTCGACATGCCGGACGGGATAAAGGTATTTTTCAAGGTAGACCGCCCCGTCTCCG
>CAZJYV010000228.1:0-2342 GCA_964550295.1 uncultured Clostridium sp.
TGCAGGTACGCGGCCTCGCTGATATGATACTGCGCCCAGCCGACGTCCAGCTGCTCACGCGCCGTTTGAAGTTGTGCCAGCCCCGCATCGTACTCGGATTGGGCGGCAGTCAGCTGCGTTTCCCCATCGGCAATCCGTGCTTTAGCAAGGGTTAAGTCCGCTTCCGCCTGCCTGAGCTGCGTACCGGTTTCAACCACCGCTTCATCATACTCCACCCAGCCGGCAGCGATTTCCTCCCGAGAGTCTGCCAGCTCCTGCCGGGACCTCTCCAGCTGCACCTGCGCGTCGGCAAGCTGCCGGTCTGCGCTGGTTTTCTGCTCGCTGAATGCGTCCTGCGCGTCGGATAGCCGCGTTTGAATATCATCGAGAAAAAGATCGTAGCGAACAAGGCCGATGTCGCCGATTTGAGCCGATATGCGGCTGATTGCGGCGCCGTAGCCCTCGTCAAAAGCCGTCACGCCGGCCGCGCGGTCAACGGCGACATAAAGCTCCGTATAGCGCGTAAAAACAAACTCCGCAGCCGGCAGCATGATATAGTACATGATCGTGCCGTTTCCGATCGAAGAAGTGCCGTAGGAATAAGAAATATACTGCGGCGACTCGATCAAGCCCACGACAGTATAGCTTGTGCCGGAAATGATCGCATCGGTTGCCGTCAGGCCCGCGGTATCGGAAAAGCGCACGACATCGCCCACGGCGATATCGGTCTCGCGCATGCGGTATGCTGCAGCGACGCATTCGCCGGGTTTATCGGGCAGGCGTCCGGAAACGAGTTTGATCCGATTGAGCGGATCCCCTTCGCCGACGGCGGGCAGAGCGGAAACGCGGGCTACGCTGTTGCCGGCATCCTCCAGCACGATCAAGTCAGCCGAATAGGAGGGCATCGCGTTCACCACGCCGCTCAGCGCGCGGATCGCCTCCACATCCCCATCGTCAAATCCGACGGTTGAGATGATTTCAAGATCCATCAGCGATGCGGAATTAAAATAATTCTCGGCTGTCGCGCGCATGCTGGGCGCGGTTGCCTTCACACCCACGAAAAAGCCGACGCTCAGAAATGTGATTAAAAAAATTGAGATGAACCGCTCGCGCGAACGCGCGATTTCTCGAAACGTATCCTTAATTAACGCTCCCTTTTTCATATCCGCTCCTTTATGCGCGCAGATTGACGGCAAGGCGGGTTACCATTCCAACGCCTCCACACATGCGGGGGATGGATTGATGTCAACGGACGACACGGAGCCGTTGCGCATGTGGATCACGCGGTTTGCCATGGGTGCAATGGCCGAATTGTGCGTGATTAACACAACCGTCATATTCTGCCGTCTGCACGTTTCCTGCAGGAGTGCCAGTATCTTTTTGCCGGTGGTATAATCAAGCGCGCCCGTGGGTTCGTCGCAGAGCAGCAGCTTCGGGCTTTTGGCAAGCGCGCGGGCAATCGCGACACGCTGCTGTTCGCCGCCGGAAAGTTGGGAAGGAAAGTTATTCACGCGTTCCCGCAGACCCACGTTGGACAAGACATCAACCGCATCGATGCCGCTATCGCATATCTGCGAAGCAAGCTCCACGTTTTCGATGGCCGTCAGGTTCGGTATGAGATTATAGAACTGAAACACAAAGCCGATATCCATCCTGCGGTATTGGATCATCTGCGAATCGGCAAGGGAGCTGACCTTTTTTCCGTCGACAACAATATCACCCTCATCGCAGTTATCGATCCCGCCGAGCATGTTGAGTACGGTTGTTTTGCCCGCGCCGCTGGCGCCGGAAATTACCGCAAATTCGCCCTTTTCTATTTCAAAATTGACCGCGTTCGCAGCGATGATCGCCACTTCGCCCATTTGATATCTTTTGTAAACGCCCCTGAAGACGATATAGGGTTCCATTTATGCCTCCTGAAGGTAGCAGATTGCCATATCCATAACAGCCGGGGTGGTCTATCCGCCTTGCCGCAAGCGAGCCGAAAAGCCCGATGACCTCAGCACCCGGCCGTTTCTTTTGCAAGGTATGCCAAAACATCGCCGACCACTTGGAAATTGATGGCATCCCGGTCGGGTATCGAAATAATAAACTTGTTGTCAAACTTATCGAAAATATATTTTTCATATCTCTCCACTCGCCTTGCTTCCATGCGCAGGATGGGCTTCATGAAAAATGAGGATTGGGTAGACTGGCGTTTAGCCCCTTTCGAAAAAACATCCTGATAATCGAGTGTTTTAGAGATATTTACATCTTTTACATATTCGGTAACACGTATCAGCTGGCAAAAAATATGGTCAGGCCTGATCTCATCAATTTTCTGTAGTATCTGTTTTTTAATTTTTTTGTTATAAAAAAAACCT
>CAZJYV010000229.1:0-2333 GCA_964550295.1 uncultured Clostridium sp.
GTTACTGGTCAGCGTGAAAGCAGTGACCCAAGTTGCCTTGGTAAATGAAATGTTAAAACCGTTCATGTCGATCGTAACGGTTTTGCCACTGATTGCATACCCTGCATCTGCTTTTTCGATATTTGCCGTCAGCTTGACATAAATCGGGCTTGCGCCACCAAGCGCGGTCGTAAGTTCAGCAGCAGTACCGACACTGGTATATACCGGATCCGCCAACGCCACCGTCGGCACCATCGCCAGCGCCAGCATCAGCGCCAGCAGCACAGCAGTCAATTTTTTCATGGTTCATTCTCCTCCATTTTTAATTACGGCTTTGTGCCGCTAAAATCTATATCCATCGCGTTATTCCGCGATAAGCTTGATGTTCAATTCCACCCCGTTCATCACGCTCATATCCGCCAGGCTGAACGTTTCGTACTTCACCACAGCGTCGTACGCACCGGGCGCGAGCGCCCTGCTCAAGGTGATCTCATACAGCCCCTTGCCGGGTTCGATCAAGCCGGACTCATAAAGCACCGTGCCGTCGTCAAGCAGCAGGCTGATCTTGAAGTAACATGGATTTTCCGCAGGGTTGTACAGGTTTACATCGACATTTTGCGTGTCCGCGCCGATGCGCATGCGCGCAAAGCCCGGCACCGCAATGCTTCCGACCGCAGGCGCCTGATAGGCAAAAAAGCTGTGCGTGATTTCGGAAACAACCTCGTCCTCTTCGGTTTGCAGGCGGAAGGTCAATCCGTATGTTCCCGCGCCGTGCGCCGTGAAGCGCAAAGCAGCAGTGTGATTCCAATCCGGCGTAACGGCAAAGCCGCCCGGCGGGCTCATCGTGCCACCCGTCAAGGTGACCCACGCGCCGTTGTCGTTATATTCCAGCGTATAAGCGCCGCCCGTAACCTCATAAAGAAGCAGACCGTTGAATCCCTGCGCGCCGATATCGTTGCCCGTCACCGTCAGGGTGAATTCCACGGTTTGATTCAAATCCACATCCGCAGGGGCGGTCGTGCCGAGCGTATAGACGGAGCGCGGGATGATATAGCCCTCTATATCCACATACACCCTGCCCGAGACGACGCAGTCCGCACCGAGGCGGTTTACTTTTGTGATCTCCGGGAAAGCGGGCGTGGCAGCAAGGCTGTTGAACCAGATGTAGGTGGCATCCATATCCCTCATGTCCACATACATGGACTCGATGGCGGCATAGTTGACAAACTTTTCCGTTACCTCGCTTACATAACAGGTAAGTCCGTCCGCAATCCGTATTGTGAGCGTTTCGATATAAAATTTGAAAAGCTTCGCCGCGTTAGAATTCGGGTCGAATCGATATTCGAGATAGGAGGTTTCCAAATCCGCCATTTCGATCAGATAATAATCGGTGCCATCGTATATGACGTAGGCACCGGGGGCGTTCGTCGCGCCCAAACCGAGCGCGATTTGCACCGCCCCAAAGCTAAGGGCAACGATCAGGATGCCGAGTATGATTTTTGTCCGCAGTTTCATTCGCATTACGCCATACCCTCTGCTTTACGATCTGGATACGCTTACATGTGAAGCGTAACCTCCACCGGGCAGGATGGGTACAATCGCGTAATACTCGCTGCCGGTTGCTGTCATGGGGCTGCCATCGTAGGTCACCGAATAGTTGCCGGGCGGATCTATGCTGACGAAAACGAACGTATATCCCGCCGGCGCAACGCCGATTTCATCATAGACGGAATAGGAGAACGCGGAGGGATCCTCGGTCGGTGTGGGCGCGGGCGTGGGCGTGACCGTGGGCTTGGGTGTTGGCCTCGGCGTGGGATCGGAGGTCGGCTCGGCGGTCTGCACAACGGTCGGTTTCACCGTCGGGGCAGCGGTTGCCGTGGGTTTTGCCGTGGGCTTATCGGTCGGCTTGACGGTCGCGCCCGCAGTCGGGCTCGGCGATGCGGCAGCGGACGGCGCGGTACTTGTCGGCATTGCGCTCGAAGCGGCAGTCGGCTGAATCGTGGGCGTCGGAGCGGAGGCTGTCTCCCCCGGTTCAACGATGGGTGCCGTCACCTCTGGTACAGCGCTCGCCGTGGGTTCGGGTTCCGAGATAATGCCCCCCGCCCGTGTGCAGCTCTTAATAAAGGAAACAGCGAGGAACAGAATAAGCGCAAATGCAAGCACATGGATTATGATCAGGATTGTTTTTTTCTTTCGATTCATCGAGCGGCTCCTTCAGGGTTCTTTTTTTGAATTGCGAAGCGTCAGAACAGGCGGATGCTCTCTTGTCGTTTACGCCGCGATCAACTTGATTTTAACTTCCGCGCCGTTCATGGGGTTCAGGTCGCTTAAGCTGAACGTATCGTATTTAACGA
>CAZJYV010000230.1:0-2310 GCA_964550295.1 uncultured Clostridium sp.
TTTACCGGTTGAGCATCTTTGCGATCGCCGTTCTGTGTACGCGCATCGCGCCCTTGGGGCAAAACTCCTGACAGCAGAAACAGAGGATGCACGCCTTGCGGTCGATGACAGGCAATCTGTTTTTCATGACGATCGCCTTTGCCGGACAAAGCTTGGCGCATTCCGCGCAGCCGATGCAGGCATCCTTTTTGACCTCGGGCCGCCGTTTGAGCACCATCTTCATCAGCGATACGGAAACCCCGCGCGCGTTTTTAATGGAGGTGATGTCCGTTCTCGGCATCAATTCGCAGTCCGGTATCGTGAAGGCAAACGGGTCGCCGCAGATGGCGATGTTTTTG
Organism: uncultured Clostridium sp.; assembly: GCA_964550295.1. Taxonomy (GTDB): domain Bacteria; phylum Bacillota; class Clostridia; order Christensenellales; family CAG-138; genus Phil1. Next base: position 339 of record CAZJYV010000230.1, read on the forward strand.
AGGTCGAGGTCAACCAGGCCGCGCGCCGCTGCGCGCTCCATCGTGGGTACTTCGGCGGGGTTTACGCCCAAAATCGCGCAGGCGGCAACATCCGCCTCATGCCCGGAACGGGACGCGATGACGGCGTGCGCCTTCCTCGGTCTGCCCGATGTGGGGCCGTTGCCGTCCATAGCCACGACGGCGTCGATCAGGCAAAGCCGCGGCGCGGTATATTCGTAAAGATCCACCAGCATATCCGCAAACTCCGCATGATTGGCATGCAGGTAATGATATTCGAGCTTGACGGTGCCGGGCACGGTGCCGTATAGGTTTTTCACCGCCCCGGTCAGCATCATCATGCCGTGGGTTTTCAGCTTGGCAAAGTCGATCACCGCATCCGCCTCGCGCAGCCATGCCGTGCGCGTAAAGCGTTTGGCAACAGCGCCTGCGGGGAACACGGCTTCGTACTGCGCACAGTCGTAATTGAGCGCCGCACCCGTTTCCAGCACGCGCGTCATGCCGGTTTGCGCGTACGTGCGCTCAAGGATCGCCGGTGTGAACAGCCCCGCAGGGCTATCCCCGACGGTGACCTGCGCACCGCGCGCGGCGAGCATCCGGCACAGGGCGGACACGGCAGCGGGATCGGTGCAGACGGCGAACTCCGGCGCTTTTGCCGCCGCGAGGTTGACCTTGACGGCGATTTTCATCCCGGTTTCCACCCAGTCAAGGCCGCCGATGGCAGCGAGCGCTTCGCCGAGGGCTTTATCCAGCGCCTGATCCGAATAATCCGCGCAGCGGACGACGGCAGTGGTGTATGTGCTCATTGCACCTCCCGCGCAGTTTTCTTGAGCCGCAGCTCCTTTGTCAGAATGCGCTTCCTCATGCGGATGTTCTTTGGCGTCACCTCGACAAGCTCGTCGTCCGCGATGAACTCAAGGCACTGCTCAAGCGACAGGATCGTGGGCGGCGTCAATCGCAGCGCCTCGTCCGAGCCGGACGCGCGCATGTTGGTAATATGCTTCTTTTTGCACACGTTTACAACGATATCGTCCCCGCGGGCGCATTCGCCCACGACTTCGCCCTCGTACACGGACACGCCGGAGCCGATGAACAGCCTGCCGCGTTCCTGTGTGTTATACAGGCCGTAACCGGAGGAATCCCCGGTTTCGCTGCAAACGAGGGAGCCGTGCTCCCGCTCGTCGATATCGCCCTTATACGGCTCATAGCCGTGGAAGATATGGCTCATCACGCCGTTGCCGCGCGTATCGGTCAAAAGCTCGCTGCGGTAGCCCATCAGCCCGCGCGCGGGTATGTTGAACATCAGCCGCACACTGCCCTCGGTTTCCGCGTGCATATCGATCATTTCGGCTTTCCTCGAGCCGATTTTTTCCATCACCGCGCCGACATATTCCGCCGGAACGTCAACGGTCAGCTCCTCGATCGGCTCGAGCAGGTTGCCCGCCTCATCCTGCTGGAAGATGACCTTCGGGCGGGAAACCGCAAACTCGTACCCCTGCCGCCGCATCTGCTCGATGAGGATGGAAAGGTGCAGCTCGCCGCGCCCGGAAACTTTGAAGGTATCCGTGGACTGGGTTTCCTCCACGCGCATGGAAACGTTGGTTTCCACCTCCTTCATGAGCCGGTCGCGCAGGTTGCGCGAGGTCACATACTTGCCTTCTTTGCCGGCAAAGGGCGAGTCGTTCACGATGAACATCATGGAAACCGTGGGCTCGTCGATGTGTACGAAGGGCATGGGGTCGATATGGTCCGGATCGCAGGCGGTTTCTCCGACTGCAAGGCCCGTCACCCCGGCGACCGCGACGATATCCCCCGCGTATGCCTCCTCCACCTCGGTGCGCTTGAGCCCTTCAAAACGGTACAGCCGCGTGAGCTTCACCGTGCGGACGTTGTTTTCCTGCCCGCCGCAGAGCGCGACCATCTGGCCGCACCTTGCCGTGCCGCGCTCGATGCGGCCGATGCCGATCCTGCCGAC
>CAZJYV010000231.1:0-2300 GCA_964550295.1 uncultured Clostridium sp.
CTGTCGCTCGGAGAGCCGATTTATGTCGAGAGCGACCTGCCCGAAGGCCAGATCATCAAGCAGGAACCGAATGCCGGCACGCAGACCTTCCGCGGCGATACGGTGGATATCTGGGTGAGCGGAAGCCCAGGAACGAGCGAGGAGGTGCCGAGCGTTACCGGTTTACAGCTCGACGTAGCGATCTCCATGCTCAACGAGGACGGGTTCACGAATATTCTCCTGCGCCCCGCCACGCCGGACACGCTTTCCGCGGAGGAGCAGGTGTTTAAGCAGAATCCATCGGGCGACATCAGCGTTTCTACAGATACCAAAATAGAACTTTGGGTCTGCCGAACGGCGCTTGGATCTTATGGTGCGGATATCGCATACAATCTTGATATCTCTGCGGCGCAGAGCGTTGTGACCGTCACCGCCGTAACGGGGGACGGGATCGAGACATGCATCTTTGAAACAACGCTTGCCGCCGGGAACCAGCAGGCCGTATCTTTTACGGCGTACCTTACACAGGCCGGTGAGTACGAATGCAGGGTGTATGTGGACGGCGTGGAAGTAAAAGAAAAAAGCAGCATTATGACCTTTACGATCAAATGACGGAGGCTTTCGTTTGGAAGGATTAATCCTCAAGGGCGTGGGAGGCTTCTATACCGTACTTGACGCGCACGGTGACACATATGTTTGCCACGCGCGCGGAAAGCTCAGGCTGGACGATACAGCGCCCGTGGCAGGCGACCGGGTGACATTCACGTATGCAGGCAAGGAGAACGAGAACAGCATCCTGTCGATCCTGCCGAGAAAAAACCTGCTGACACGGCCAACGGTTGCAAACCTGGACAAACTCATCATCGTTTTAGCCCTCTCGATACCGAAGCCCGACCTGCTGCTCGTGGATAAGCTCCTGCTCCAATGCGAGCTCAAGGGCGTTGAGCCGGTGCTGGTGCTGAATAAATCCGATGCTGCGGATGCGGCGCTCGCCCTCTCCATTCGCGAACAGTACGGAAAAGCCGGTTATACGCTGATCTCGGCTTCCGCAACCGCGCATGTGGGCATAGAGGAGGTACGCGCGCAGATCGAGGGTTCCGTATGCTGCTTTGCCGGTCAAAGCGCGGTGGGCAAATCCTCTCTTCTTAACGCGATCATTCCGGGCTTTTCTCTCGAGGTGGGCAGCCTTTCCCAAAAAACGGAGCGCGGCCGCCATACGACGCGTACGGCAGAGCTTTTTTCAGTCTGCGGCGGTGCTGTTGTAGACACGCCGGGTTTCAGCCTGCTCGACGCTGAGGAGATCGCGCCTGTGGATCTGTGGAGGTTTTACCCTGAGATGCGGACACACGGCGGATGCTGCCGTTATCCGGAATGCATGCACATCAGCGAGCCGGGCTGCTCGGTGAAGCCTCTTGTGCAGAATGGAATCCTGAGTGCGCAGCGATACGAACGATATAAAATACTCGCGCAAGAACTAACGGAAAAGAGGAAGCATAAATATGATTAAGATCGCACCATCCATGCTGTCCGCTGACTTCGCACATATGGGCAGGGACGCTGCGCGTGCCGAGGAATGGGGCGCGGATGTCATCCATTTCGATGTGATGGACGGCTCATTTGTGCCCACGATCACGTTCGGCCCCGCGATGTGCGCCGCTCTCAAAAAAAGTACGAAGCTTCCGCTCGATGTGCATATCATGGTCGAGCATCCTGAAACGTATATTGATCAATTCGCTAAAGCCGGCGCAGACTACCTCGTGTTCCATGCCGAAGCGGACGCGCATGCGCACAGGACGCTGCAGCGCATCCGCGAAGCGGGCATGAAGGCGGGCATCGCGCTCAATCCGGGCACACCTGTAACCTGCGTGGAGTATCTGCTGGAGCTGTGCGATCTCGTGTTGGTGATGAGCGTGAACCCGGGGGCGGGCGGGCAGAAGTTCATTCCGGAGGTGCTGCCAAAGCTCGAGTGGCTGCGTGCGAAGAAGCTTGAAAAAAAGCTTTCCTACGAGATTGAGATCGACGGTGGGATTAACCCGGAAACGGCAGGGCGCGCCGTTGCCGCAGGCGCGACGATGCTGGTCGCAGGATCTGCCGTGTTTCACGCCGACGACCCGGCCGGAACGATTCTTGCCATGCGCCGGGAATGAAAATTTTGCGGCGAAAAATCGCGACAAAGACTGGGTTTTTGACGAGAGCTTCAACATTGGATGCAAATTTGTGTTGCATCGAAATCAAAAATATGTATAATAGTATTTGCTCAATGAACGGGGTTATAGCTCAGCTGGTCAGAGCGCTACGTTGACATCGTAGAGGTCGTTGGT
>CAZJYV010000232.1:0-2259 GCA_964550295.1 uncultured Clostridium sp.
AACTTTCCAACGGAGAAGTATGGACGAAGGCGCACCTGATGGCGTTCCTTCGCGCGCATACGAACCTTGAGCTGCACGATCGCGGCAAGTGGTTTTTTGCGGCTCATCGAGAGGGCGTGGGCTTGCCGAACATCGGCTTCCGCGCGGATTTCGACGCGCTGCCCATCGACGAGCTGTGCGACGTGCCTTATCGTTCGGAGGTTCCGCATGTGAGCCATAAGTGCGGACACGACGGCCACGCGGCGGCGCTGTGCGGTTTGGGACTGGAGCTGGAAGGCGCAAAGACGGGCAAAAACGTGTTCCTCATCTTTCAGCACGCCGAGGAAACCGGCAACGGCGCATGGGATGCGCGGGATTTCGTACCCGAAAACCACATCGATGAAATTTACGCCTACCACAACGTGCCGGGCGTGCCGCTGGGCGCGGTGCTGTGCAGCTACGGCCCGAGCAATTACGCTTCCAAGGGCATGATCGTGGAGATGACCGGCACGCCCACGCACGCGAGCCTGCCCGAGATGGGAAAGAACCCGGCCTTCGCGCTGGCGCGGCTTACGTGCGCGCTCAAGGAACTGGCGAGCCCCGCGCACTACCGCGGCGAGGTGCTTTGTACCGTGATTCAGCTCAACGTCGGCGAACGGGCCTTTGGCACCGCCGCCAGCCGCGGACAGCTTCTGATGACCATCCGCGCTGCGTACGAGGCGGATATGGACGCGCTGCAGAGCCGCATTGAACAAGCGGCGGCAGCCCTTGCGGATGAAGAAGAACTTGCCTGCGCGTTCTCCTATGAGGAGGCTTTTCCCGAAACGGCGAACGACGACGCCTCCGTTGACAAGGTGTTCGTCGCGGCAAAGGCGCTTCACTATCCGGCGCAGGCGAAGCCCGCTTCCCGTGGGTCGGAGGACTTTGGCTATTTTCTCAAGGCTGCGCCCGGCGCGCTGTTTTTTATCGGCGGCGGCGAGGATCAGCCCTCGTACCACACGGCGTACTATGACTTTACGGATGCCGTCATGGACTACGCGGTGGAGATGTTCAAGCAGCTCATTCAGATGTAAATCGGCAAGATCAAGCGAAGAGGCTGTCGTCACGTTTGCTTCGTGCGACAGCCCTTTTTTCGTATTTCCCGGGAAAGATTGTCAGATCGCCCCGATTTCCAGCAAATGGGCGATTTCTTCCGCCGAACAGCCGATTTCCCGTAGCACTTCCCCGGTGTGCTGACCGAGCGTGGGCGAGGGGATGCGGATGCGCGCCGCGGTGTCGCTCAGCTTGATGGGGGACGCATTGAGCCGCACGGTGCCCATGACAGGGTGTTCCACATCGGCGAACATCTCCCGCGCGCCCGCGATATGCGGATCTAGCGCGATCTGCGCAAGGTTGAGGATCGGCGCGGCGGGGATGCCCGCGGCGTCGATACGCGCGACGGCTTCCTCAACGGTCAGGTTCGCCAGCCATTCCTCGATGATCGCCTTGAGCGCCTTGTTGTTCGCAACGCGCCGGGGTACGTCGAGGAAGCGTTCATCCGCGATCAGCTCAGGCTTTCGCAAAAGGTTTTCGCAGAAAACCGCAAAAAGCTTCTGGTTGCCGCAGCCGATCACGAGGTAGCCGTCCTTTGCCCGGAAGGAATCGTAAGGGGCGATGGCGTCGTAGGAATTGCCGTGGCGGGTCGGTATCTCACCTGAAACGAAATACCGCTGCCATGCCTGTTCCAGACTTGCCGCAACCGAATCCACCAGCGATACGTCGACAAACTGCCCCTCGCCCGTGATGCTTCTGGCGTGAAGGGCGGCGAGTATGCCGACTGTCAGGTTCATGCCGCCGAGGATATCCCCCATGGCGTTGCCGGAGCGGGTCGGCGGGTCGCCTTCCTGCCCGGTGATGCTCATCAGCCCGCCCATCGCCTGCGAGATGATGTCATAGCCCGGCCGCGCCGCGTACGGACCGGTCGAACCGAAGCCCGTGATCGCGCCGTAAATCAGCCGCGGGTTCCATCCGCGCAGCGTTTCAGCTTTTTGAACAACTCCTTCCCCTGCGCGGACTTCAGGTTCAGCGTGATGCCGCGCTTGCCCCGGTTGAGGTTGGCGTAATACAGGCTTTCCCCGTTGATGTGCGGTCCGAAGGCGCGGGAATCGTCCCCGCAGCCGGGCGTTTCGATCTTGATTACATCCGCGCCGAAGTCGGCGAGGACGGCGCCGCAATAAGGGCCGGCGAGCACCTTCGTTAAATCGAGAACGCGGATGTTTTCGAGCGCGCAACGCGGCACAG
>CAZJYV010000233.1:0-2254 GCA_964550295.1 uncultured Clostridium sp.
CTTCCTTATATACTTTGCCGCCGAGGGTGAAACGCTTGTTGGCGGTGTCCATCACGATTTCGCCGCAGCCGGAGATGCAGCAGGTGCCCATGCCGCGCGCAACGACTGCCGCGTGGGAAGTCATGCCGCCGCGAACGGTCAGGATGCCCTGGGAATGCGCCATGCCCTCGATATCCTCGGGGCTGGTTTCAAGGCGGACGAGAACGACCTTCTCGCCGCGCTGTGCCCACTCGGTAGCGTCTTCGGCGGTGAACACGATGCGGCCGCAGGCCGCGCCGGGAGAGGCGGGCAGCGCAGTGCCGATGACGACGGCCTTATTGAGCGCGGCAGTCTCGAACTGCGGATGCAGCAGGGCGTCGAGTTGCTTGGGATCAACCATCATGACGGCTTCCCTCTCGCTGATCATGCCTTCGTCCACAAGGTCGCAGGCAATCTTAAGCGCGGCGGCGGCGGTGCGCTTGCCGTTGCGCGTCTGAAGCATGAAAAGCTTCTTGTTCTCGATGGTGAATTCCATATCCTGCATATCGCGGTAATGGCTTTCAAGCTTGCCGCAGATGTCAACAAACTGCTGGTAAGCCTCGGGCATCACAGCAGCAAGCTGATCGATGGTCTGCGGGGTGCGCACGCCGGCCACAACATCCTCGCCCTGGGCGTTCATCAGAAACTCGCCGAACAATTTCTTCTCGCCGGTCGCGGGGTTGCGCGTGAAAGCGACGCCCGTGCCGGAAGTATCGCCCGTGTTTCCGAACACCATCATCTGTACGTTGACAGCAGTACCCCAGGATGAAGGGATATCGTTCATGCGGCGATAATAAATCGCGCGCTGGTTGTTCCAACTGCGGAAAACAGCCTTGATTGCGCCGAAGAGCTGCTCCCTGGGGTCGGAGGGAAAATCCGTGCCGATTTTTTTCTTATACTCGGCCTTGAACTGCTCCGCAAGGTTCTTGAGATCATCAGCATCCAGCTCGGTGTCGAGTTTGACGCCCTTCTTTTCCTTAAGTTCGTCGATCAGCTCCTCGAAGTATTTCTTGCCGACCTCCATAACCACGTCGGAGTACATCTGGATAAAGCGACGGTAGGAATCATACGCGAAGCGGGGGTTGTTGGTGAGCTTTGCAAAGCTTTCTGCAACCTCGTCGTTAAGGCCGAGGTTGAGGATCGTGTCCATCATGCCGGGCATCGACGCGCGCGCGCCGGAACGGACGCTCACGAGCAGCGGGTTTTTCGGATCGCCGAACTTTTTGCCTGAAATCGTCTCCAGCTCGGCAACATAGCGCTCGATCTCCGCCATAATCCCATCGTTGATCTTTTCGCCGTCCGTATAATACTGCGTGCAGGCCTCGGTTGAAATCGTAAAACCCTGCGGGACGGGCATGCCAAGCCCGGTCATCTCGGCCAGATTGGCGCCTTTTCCACCCAGCAGGTCGCGCATCTTCGCGCTGCCCTCGCTGAACAGATACACATACTTCTTTGACATTCGTACATCCTCCATATTTAAACTACTTTTATTAGTGAACGCAAACCGTTCCGAAACCCGGACGCACCGATTATTATACTATCCCACGCAATGTCGCGCAATGTTTTTCTGCAGGAGTTCCTGCACAATCCGGGTTCAATCGGCGTCTGCGGCAAAAAACGCCGCTCAAAAGCAATCGAACGCCTTAAGTTTACGCTCCAGGATATGCTCCGCAAAGGCGTTGACTGCCTCCTTAAGCTCGGCACGCACGCGCGGCGGCAGCACGACCTTTTTCATCTCCTCGTCGGTTAATGCCAATATGCGGCGCAACGCCTCCAGCGAGAGCGGAGATACGTCCATGCCCGCGGTGGCGACGTTCCCTTCGCAGGTTTGGCACAGCGCGCCCCCTTCATCCCCGCAGAAGCGGATGCGGCCCTGTCCGCGCACATCCGCTCCGCAGCGGGCACAGCGCGTAAGAGAGGGCATGTATCCCAACAAGGCAAGAGCCCTCGCCGCAAAGCAGATCGCCATATCAGCAGGATCATTTTCCGTATAAGCGGTGTAGGTGAGCGCGTACAACAGCAGGGAGAGAAGCCCGTCTGCCCGCTCCTCCCCGGCGGCGGATTCGTTGACGATCGAAAGCATATACGCCCCCGCACCGAAACGCGCGATATCCTCGCGCAGCGGATAAAAACACTCCTCCAACGAACAGGAATCCACAGTGTATTTATCCCCGTTTTTGAAAAGAACAAACTCACCGTACATAAAAAGTTCGCCCGCCTGCAGAAGTGCGCTCTT
>CAZJYV010000234.1:0-748 GCA_964550295.1 uncultured Clostridium sp.
AAGTAAGGAGCTACAGCTATGCCTAGACGTGGATTCGTACCCAAACGCGATGTGCTTGACGACCCGATTTACGGCGGCAAGCTTGTTACCAAGCTCATCAACCAGGTTATGTACGACGGCAAGCGCGGTACAGCGCAGGCCGCTTGCTACGGCGCCTTTGATATCATCAAGGGAAAGACCGGCCGTGAACCCCTCGAAGTGTTCGAGCAGGCGATGAACAACATCATGCCCGTTCTCGAGGTTAAGGCACGCCGAGTTGGCGGAGCAACCTACCAGGTGCCAATCGAGATCCGGCCGGAGCGCCGTCAAACGCTTGGACTCCGCTGGTTGGTGAACTACGCCCGTGCCCGCGGTGAGCGCACCATGATGGAAAAGCTGGCTGGCGAGATCATGGATGCCTCAAACCAGAACGGCAACGCTTACAAGAAGAAGGAAGACACCCATAAGATGGCTGAGGCGAACAAGGCGTTTGCGCACTATCGCTGGGATTGGATGAACCGCTTCGGATCCGGCGCAAGACCGCCGGGTCCGAATTTGCGGATAGGGAAATGAGATCGCCTGAGCCTTCGGGAAAGGAGGGAAGAACATGGCAAGAGAAACACCGCTTGAAATGACGAGAAACATCGGCATTATGGCGCATATAGACGCCGGGAAAACCACGACGACGGAGCGCATCCTGTTCTATACGGGAAAAATCCATAAAATCGGAGAGGTGCACGACGGCGCAGCGACAATGGACTTCATGGTG
>CAZJYV010000234.1:758-2253 GCA_964550295.1 uncultured Clostridium sp.
AGGAGCGGGGTATTACCATCGCTTCAGCAGCCACCACGACCTATTGGCGTCAGCACAGGATCAATATCATCGACACGCCAGGCCATGTGGACTTCACTGTTGAGGTGGAGCGCTCCCTTCGCGTACTTGACGGCGCCGTGGCGGTATTCTGCGCTAAGGGTGGCGTGGAGCCCCAGTCGGAAACCGTATGGAGGCAAGCCACGAAATACGGCGTGCCCCGCATCGCCTATGTCAACAAGATGGACATCGTGGGCGCCAACTTCTTCAACGTCTTTCAGATGATGAAGGATCGGCTGAATGCCAACGTCGCGCCCATCCAGCTCCCCATCGGCGTAGAATCGGATTTTAGGGGTATCATCGATCTCGTGCGCATGAAAGCCGAGATTTATTATGACAACGACGGCGTAGATGTCCGCGAGGAGGAGATCCCGCCGGAAATGCTCGACAGCGCGAAGAAATACCGTCAGCTGATGATCGAAGCCGCTGCGGATTTCGACGAGGAGCTGATGGAACTCTACATCGAGGGCAGCGAACCGGGCGAAGAACTGCTCATGCGCGCCCTTCGTAAGGGAACCATCGAGAACAAGCTCGTACCCGTGACCTGCGGCACATCGTACCGCAACAAGGGTGTGCAGCCGCTCCTCAATGCGATTGTGGATTACCTGCCTTCCCCACTCGACATAGCGCCCGCTGTCGGCATCAGCCCGGACGGAGAGAAGGAGGTGCACACGGTCTGTTCGGACGACGCGCCCTTTGCGGCGCTGGCGTTCAAGATCGTGACCGATCCGTTCGTGGGCAGATTGACGTTTTTCCGCGTATACAGCGGAACGCTGCGCTCCAACTCATATATTTTTAACGCGTCCAAAGGCAAACGCGAGCGCGTGGGAAAAATCATCCTCGTGCATGCTGCAAGCCGAACCGATGTGGAGGAAGTGCATGCAGGGGATATCGCCGCGCTGGGCGGATTGAAAGACACCGGCACCGGCGATACGCTGTGCGAGGAAAAGAACCCGCTGTTGCTGGAGCGCATGGAGTTTCCGGACCCGGTCATCCAGGTGGCGATCGAGCCGAAGACAAAGGCCGGCCAGGAAAAAATGGGTATGGCGCTCGCCAAGCTTTCCGAGGAGGACCCGACTTTCCGCACTTATACGGATAGAGAAACCGGGCAGACCATCATCTCGGGCATGGGCGAATTGCACCTTGACATCATCGTCGATCGGCTGATCCGCGAGTTTCGCGTGGAGTGCAAGGTCGGCAAACCCCAGGTGGCATATCGCGAAACCATTACGAAGACCATCAAGGCGGAAGGACGTTACGTCAGACAGACGGGCGGCCACGGCCAGTACGGTCACTGCGTGGTGGAATTCTCGCCGCTTGAGCCCGGCTCGGGCTTCGAGTTCGAGGATAATACCGTCGGCGGCGTGATTCCCAAGGAATTCATCCCCGCCATCAAGGACGGAATCGTGGAAGCTTCCAAAAGCGGATCTCTGGGCGG
>CAZJYV010000235.1:0-2233 GCA_964550295.1 uncultured Clostridium sp.
CCAACGGCTACAACCGCGATGAGGAAAACACCTCCAGCTGCGGCAGCATGGGCTATGCCAAGGTGGATGCGCTCATGGCCGAAAAATGCGTTGTCATCACGGATCATCTCGTCCGCTTTCCGAACGCGCCGTTCGGGATCCCTGAGAGCAATGTTGATTATGTCGTCAAGGTCGACAGCATCGGCGATCCCAAAGGCATCATGAGCGGCGCGACCCGCTTTACGAAAAACCCTAAGGAGCTGCTGATCGCAAAGATCACGGCGGATGTGATCGAGGCGAGCGGATATTTCTACGACGGGTTCTCCATGCAGATGGGCTCCGGCGGAGCGAGCCTTGCCACTGCCCGCTTCCTGCGGGAAAAGATGATCGAGCGCAGTTTTCGCGCGCGTTTTGCGTTGGGCGGCATCACCGGTCAGATCGTCGAGATGCATGAGGAGGGGCTGATCGATAAGATCCTCGACGTGCAGAGCTTTGATTTGATCGCGGCCAACTCCCTCAAGAACAACCGCTTCCACCAGCAGATCGACGCCGCGTTTTACGCAAGCTACCTCAACTGCGGCGCGGCCGTGAACCAGTTGGATTTCGTTGTGCTCTCCGCGCTTGAAATCGACACGGATTTTAACGTCAACGTGCTCACAGGCTCCGATGGCGTCATTCGCGGCGCAATCGGCGGCCACCCCGATACGGCGGCAGGCGCGAGTCTTTCCATCGTTGTCGCCCCGCTGACGCGCGGTCGCATCCCGTCTATCGTCAAGCGCGTGAATACGATCGTCACGCCTGGCAGCGTGGTGGACGTGGTCATAACCGATCAGGGCATCGCCGTGAATCCCGCAAGGCCGGATGTGCGGGAAAAACTTGAGGCAGCCGGCATCCCGACAACAACGATCGAGCGGCTTCAGAAGCGCTGCGAGCGTATCGTCGGCGTGCCCGAGCCGATTCGGTATCAGGATAAGATCGTCGGCATCGCGATGTATCGCGACAACACGGTCATCGACCTCATCCGACAGATTGACGAGGGTTGAGATGGAATTGGAAACCGGCGCGCTTTCCGCCAAAAGGGAACAGGAAATCAAGTCGTTCCTGACGGAACGCGGCCTTGCCATAGAGGGCGGCGCGGATTACTGCGCCGTCCTTCGCGATTATGACGGGCGCATGGGCGCGTGCGGCTGTTTGGACGGCAGCGTGATCAAGTATGTTGCGGTCGCACCGTTTGCCGAGGGTGAGGGCGCCGCGGCAACGATCGTATCCGACCTGATCAACTATGCGTACAGGGAAGGGAGGGAGCATCTTTTCCTCTTCACAAAGCCGGATAACGAAACCATGTTCCGCTCATTCGGTTTCTATCCCGTCGTCCGAACGGCGGACGCTGTCATGCTCGAAGACAGAAAGGATGGCATCGGGCGCTTCATTGCGTCCATTCCAAAGGCCGAGGGCGTGAAAGGGGCATGCGTGGTCAACTGCGACCCGTTCACGCTCGGTCATCGGTATCTGATCGAAACGGCGGCAGCAAACTGCGATTTCCTCTATGTGTTCGTCGTCAGCGAGGATGCGGCGCATTTTCCGGCGCAGGACCGCTATGAGCTTGTGAAAAAAGGCACCGCGGATCTTCAAAATATCGCGGTTGTGCGCAGCGAGGATTATCTCGTTTCCCGCGCAACCTTCCCTGCGTATTTCATCAAGGACCGCGTCAAGGCGGAGGATGTGCGCACCGAGATGGACATCGCGGTCTTTGGCGGCAGGATCGCGCCGGGCCTTGGCATCACGCGCCGCTATGTCGGCACGGAACCTTTCTGTCCGGTGACCCGCACCTACAACGTTAAGATGCGCGAGCTGCTGCCGACCTACGGCATCGCGTTTTTTGAAATCGAGCGCAAGGACCAAATTTCGGCGAGCGCGGTGCGCCGTTTTTTAAAGGAAGGCAATTTTGAGGAACTCAAAAAACTCGTCCCCCAAACGACGTATGATTATCTCAAAAGTCTCGCTTGAGGATATGCTCCGCTGCCGCGAGCAAAGGGCAGCGAGGCAAATGGAGCTGATCGAACGCCACGGATTGCCCGTTGCGTGTTTTACGATGAATATTCCCGGGGAAATGAAACGAACACCGCTGATCGAGTTCGCTTTCCGCGCGGGCATGGCGCGCTTTGAGGCAGCGCTTCCCCCGGCAAAGGAACGCGTTCTGACATCCTCGTTCACAGGCTGCGAGGCTTTTTTTGTGTTTGACGAAAAGGCAGAG
>CAZJYV010000236.1:0-2214 GCA_964550295.1 uncultured Clostridium sp.
TCCGCGCCGTTCATGGGGTTCAGGTCGCTTAAGCTGAACGTATCGTATTTAACGACGGCGTCATACTCGCCGGGCGCAAGCGCTTCGCTCAACGTGATCTCATAAAGGCCCTTGCCCGGTTCGATCATCTTGGACTGATAAAGGACTGTGCCGTCCGAAAGCAGCAGGCTGATCACAAAATAGCAGGGGTTTTCCGCAGGGTTCTGAAAGTTGACCGCCACATCGGCCGTATCCGCGTCTACGGTGATGGATTTATATCCCGGTATCGCGATGCCCGGCACCACGCCGCCCGTATCCTGCGTGTGGACGCCTTCCCAATCCACAGCGCTCCCCTCAAGCTCCGGCACAGGCGCCGTACCGAGGGCTTCGATGGCAGTATCCTCCTGATCGGGGCGCTCCCTTGTGAGCAGCGCAACGCTTCCTGCGATCAGGCCGATGCAAAGCACAAGCGCTGCAGCGCGATAAGCCAGCGCATTCTTGAGCAGAACGGCATAGGAATCCTCCGCGCCTTCCACGGCGACAAAGCCCGCCTCGCGATAAATCAGCCGGTTATGCGAGCCGAATCGATAGAGCGGCAGGCGCGATTTTCCCAGGCTGAGCCGAGCAATCCTCTTATTAGGGCTGTGCGGTGCGTACTCGAAGGGTTTTTCGAATTGGCCGCCGGGATACAGGCTTTTCATTTGCTTTGCCGTATAGCACGAAACGTTTTTTCCCTTCGCGCCGAACGTTCCGCCGTAGTTTTTCTTCGGCAAAATATTCAGCATTTCGATCTGTTCTGTTTTGGGCTCGTTTTCTTTCATGTGCGTATCCTGTATTTATTTTTTTCGATGCTTGATTTAATATTAATTTGATTGTCAATAACAATAATGCAAATACATAATAAGAAAATCATTTTCGCGTTGAGCAATAATAATTTAAGTGCTTGCAGGTATCTATATTTATTATTTTACGTTTATATTTATGAACAAAAATAGAACAGGCACCCCGGATGAGATGCCTGTTCTATTTGGAGCTGGTGAGCAGATTCGGACTGCCTACCTCCTCATTACCAATGAGGTGCTCTACCTACTGAGCTACACCAGCAAGCCGTCCCGACGGACGTCGAACGTATAGTATTATAACCAATGCCACATCGATATGCAAGAATAATTTGTTTTGTTTTTCAGGACCTTAATCGTTGCAGAGGCTGAACCATGTGATGGCGTCGCGCGCGCAGCGCATGATGCGCGGGTCGTCATCCGTTTGAGAAAAACCGAATTTCGGCAGGATGTTCTCGATGCCCGGAACGGTCTCAACCTCGATGACGCTTTGCGGCAGCTCCCGCGCCCTGTAGAGCAGGATGCGCAGCACCAGTTCCTCATAAGGCAGGTTTGCGTATTGCCGCGCGGCCAATATCCGATCGAGCCGCAGCGCTTCCCCTATGGGATACATCCGCCCGGCGGCAATCGGCACGCCGTTTTCATCCGATACATAAACGTGCGCGGCGTATTCATCCAGCGCGTCTGCGCAAACATCCAAATCGCTGCGCAGCGCCTCGATACCGCCGAAATCCTCATTGCCCAAATACCAGCAAGCCTTAAACATCCTGTGCGCCCTTCGTATGAATTCCGTATTATGTTACACCGGATCGGGGATATTGTAAACGGGCGAAATATGATGTACAATCAAATTAAAGTAACTGAAAGGCGGTAAACCCGATGGAGATGGAAGAAAGAGATTTCGTGACCTTCACGGATGACAACGGCGAGGAGTTTGAACTGGACGTCGTCGATTATTTCGAGTATGAAGGCGAAGAATACGCCGTGCTCATGGACCTGTCCGACGAGTGCGAAGAAGAGGAAGACGAAGACGCGTGCGAATGCGATTGCGGTTGCAGCGGCGAACATGAGCATACGCACGATGTTTATATCATGAAGGTCGTAACCGAAGGGGATGAGGAGAATTTCGTTCCCGCGGACGAGGACAAGTTCGAAGTGCTTTCCGCCATCGTTGAAGAGCGCCTTGCAAGCTCGTGCGACGACGAGGATTGCGACTGTGAGGACGGCGCTTGCGGCGATGAACATTGCTGCTGCTGCGGCTGTGAGAGCGAAAAAGACAAGTAATAAACGATTTCACCCGCACAAACGAACCGGTCGGCGCATCAACGCCGGCCGGTTCTCTGTTGCGGAAAGGCGCAGCCTGCGCCGTTATTTGTTCTTTCTGTTCTGCTCCGCA
>CAZJYV010000237.1:0-2168 GCA_964550295.1 uncultured Clostridium sp.
TCATCATCGGCGTGGGCGGCCGGATTTGGGATGCGCTCAACGACCCCATCATGGGCGCCATCATCGAAGGCTCTCACCTCAAGGCGGGCAAGTTCCGCCCGTGGATCCTTTTGGGGGCGGTATCGTGCGGCATCGTGATCATGTGCATGTTCGGCATACAAAGCCTTGCGGGCTGGAAGTTCGTGGCGTTCATGTCCGTGATGTACCTCCTGTGGGAATCGACTTTCACCATCAACGATATCAGCTACTGGGCCATGCTGCCCAGCCTTTCGAGCGATAAAAAGGAGCGCAACACCGCAACGGCGCTCACGGTGCTGTTCGCGGGCATCGGCGCGATCATCTCGCAGGGCGTCACGCCTATGGTCACCGTCGGCGACGCGCGCGCGGGCTATCGGCTGGTGGCCATCGTCACGGCGCTCGCCTTTATGGGCAGCCAGCTGATGACCTTCCTCTTTGTGCGGGAAACACCGCGCCGCAAATCCGAAAAGGAAGGCGGCATTTCCCTCAAAAAGATGTGGAAAACCATCTTGCGCAACGACCAGATCCTCTGGATGACGCTCTCGCAGCTCACCTACAACATCGGCAGCAACCTGCTCGTTGCCCTGTCTGCCAACATGCTGTATCTGGAAATCGGCTACAACGGCACGCTGTACTTCTACGTTGTGGTGGCATACGGCGTCACCTCCGTGGCGGTCAACATCATCTATCCGTGGCTTGCGGGCAAGCTCGGCCGCAGAAAGCTGCAAAATTGGAGCATTGCGGCGGCGGTCGTGGGCTACGCGTTCATCGGGCTGATGGGTTGGATGCCCTTCTTTCCCTTCAACATCGCGCTGCTGTGCGCGTTCTGCGTGCTGATTTCGGCGGGTCAGTCGCTGTTCTATATGGCGTCCATCGTCAACATGACCAACTGCGTCGAGTATAACGACTTTAAGTTCGGGGAGCGCAACGAGGCGGTCGTTTCCACGATGCGCCCGTTCATGGCAAAATTCGCCTCCGCCATGCAGACGCTGCTCGTGACCATCGTGCTTGCGCTGTCCGGCACGTTCCTTTTGAGCCAGTCCATCAGCACGCTGGAAACGCAGCGCGCCTTTTTTGAAAAGATCGACGACCCGCAGCAGCAGGCTTATTACGTTGAAACCGTGCAGGACTACCTCGCGCAATTCGACGGGCTTGAAAGCGGAACGGACGCGTACAACCTTGCGGTCACGCAGGTGGGCGAAGAAATCAACGCGGACGAGATCATGAACAAGTATCAGCTCGACGCGCAGTATGTGCCCGCGCTCGCCGAGGCGATGGTCATGCGCACCCCGCTCGACGCGAACGGCGCTGCCGCGGGGGATGCGGAGGAACTCGCCAGGCTTCGGGATGTGGACGCTTCCGCACTTGCAGGCGGCGGCTCCGCCTACGCCTACACCCTCGAGGTGGGCGATCTCAAGAGCGGGCAGGAAAGCGCGGCCAACCTCAATTTCCGCGATCGCTCCACGCTGTCCATGCGCGTATGGCTTCGCATCGCGGTGAGCGTCGCGCCGATCCTCTTGCTCATCCTCTCCCTCGACACGCAAAAGAGAAAGTTCATCATCGATGAGGATTATTACGACAAGATGGTTGAGGCGATCAAAAAGCGGGAAGCGGAAAAGGGCAACTGACGCAAAAGATCAGTCCGAAAGAAAGATAAGGGGGAAGTTTTCCATGAAAAAGATCCGATTCTTAGTGCCGGCATTGCTGCTGGCGCTCAGTCTGGCGGCTTGCGGCGCACCCGCAGCAGAACCGACGCAGACCCCGGCTTCGTCCGCACCCGCTGTCACCCAAGCGCCGACAGCGGAGCCCACAGCGGCGCCGACGCCCGCACCGACTTCCGAAGCGGTTGTTTTCACCGATGCGGTGCTGGAAGAAAAGATACGGGCGGCCATGAACAAGCCGGAGGGCGAGATCACCCTCGAGGAGGCGCAGGCCGTCACCGCGCTTGACCTGAGCATGGATGGGGGAGACTGGTCCATTCCGAGGATAAAGGATGTCAGTTCGCTGCAATACTTCACCAATCTGACCAGCCTTAATTTGGCATGGGCGCTGTATAACGATGGCGAGGCCGTCGATATCAGCGCGCTGGGCAGTTTGACAAACCTTGTAGCCCTGTATATCAACAGCGACAGTATTGAGGATATCAGCGC
>CAZJYV010000238.1:0-2119 GCA_964550295.1 uncultured Clostridium sp.
GCACGCAGCAGGGGTCGTTGTAGCCCCAGTCCATCGAGCGGAAGCGCTTCCACCACGCGGGGATGTCAAAAGCCTGCACCACATGCTTAGTCCGGGAAAACGCGCGGAAGTATTGCCCCGCATGCACATCCCAGTCCCCGTCGAGGTAGGCGCGGCGCAGGTCGTCCGGCAGGGCTTCCAGCGTGCGCACATAGTCCGGGTCGGCGGTGAGCAGCACCTTGTTGTCCCACACTTTCGCGGGGATAAAGCGATAGTCGCAGGATTTTTCGCCGTTCTCATAGCATTTGTCGATGAACAGGCGCTTTACCCAGCCGTGTCCCACGTTGCCGGGGTTGCAGGTGTAATACATGCGCGGGCGCACATTGCGTTTCACGGTGCGGTTGCAGGTTGTGAGGAAGCGCATCTGCTCCTCGGTGAAGTGCGTCGCCTCCTCCAGCCCGATCACGTCGTATTCCTGACCCTGATATTGATAAACGTCGTTTTGCCCGTCGCAGTACCCAAGGCGCAGCCTTGCGCCGTTGGGAAAGCGGAACACGCGTTCGGTCGCGTTGTACTCTGCAGCGCCGGCAAGTTCCCGCAGCAGCGGAATCAGGTGGTTTTCGCGCAGTTCGGGCAGCGTGCGCCGCAGCAGCAGCACATTGAGCTCGGGCGTGGCAAGCGCAAGCAGCACGAGCTTTCTGCGCATCGCCCAGCTTTTGCCGCCGCCGCGTGCGCCGCCGTAAGCCGTGTGCCGCGCGGCGGATGCAAAAAACTCCCTTTGGCGCGGGTTGGGCGCGCCGCGAAGGACCAGCGTCCGCTCCATTTAAAACACGCCGTACAACCGCACGGCAAGATCCCGCACAAGCTGTTTTCTGTGGCGGGCGACGGTCGTTTTGTCGCAGGCAAGCTTCTCCGCGATTTCCGCATCCGTCATATTGCGCGCGTAGCGCATGTCGAGGGCGGGGTAGTAGGGGTTATCCTTCACGCACTCCAAGGCAACGGTCATCTTGCGGATCTCCCGCTCGTCCGCGGCGAGGCGGGCGCGCAGGTACGCCATCTGCGTGGCATGCACTTCCTCGGGGTCCAGCCGCATGCCGGGGCGCAGCATGCGAACCAGCGAGGAGGAATGTCCGCGCAGCGCGTCCACGCCGAGGTTTTCCAGCTCCGCAAGCTCCTCCTTTGCATCCTCGATGCGGGCGCGGACGGGCTTCATCTGATACAGGCGCCGCTCCGCCGCCGCGTAAGCCGCCGCGCGCGCTTCCTCCTCGCTCACCACCGGTACACAACGGCCGTGCGCCTGCCGCACCTCCGGCAGCACCATCATGTTTTCAATGTTGTAATCCGTTCGTTTCATCCTTTGCTTCCTCCAAAACAGAACATATGTTCTTTTTATGGGCAAATTATACCTGTTCACGCCGCGCCGCGCAACGGATAAAAAAGAAACAGTCCCGTTAACGGGACTGAAAATGGAATCCTGCATTTTGGGCATGTCGTAAATCGTAAACGAAAGGTTTATTCCAATCCGTACTTTGCTTTCAGCGTTTCGAGGGAACCGTTTTCCTCCATATCCGCAAGCAGCAAGTCCGCCACGGAGGCGAGCGCCGCGTTTTCGGAAAGGCAGGCGACCGCGTACGCGATGCTGCCGGCTTGGGTTTGGCTGATGCCAAAGGATTTGTCCTCTGCGTATTTGCGCAGCATCAGCCCGTTGAGCGCAATCGCCTGCACCTCGCCGCTCTCCAGCCCGCGGAACAGATCCCCGTAGGAAGCATAAACCGTCACATTCCGTTTGAGCGTTCCGCTTTCCGTCAGGGTGGCCAGCCCGTCGTCGGGGTGCGCGTCGATGTAGGCGGCTAAAACGTTGTATACCGCGCCGGAGGGTACATAAAGGCTCGTGCTGCTCGCGTTCTGGATGCAGCCGATCCACATGTTTTTAATCGCGCGGTTCTCCGCGCCGGGCAGGGTGATAAAATAGACCGGATCGGTATAGTAGGCGCGCGAGTACGCGTAGCTTTCGGACGCGCCGACCGGCATCAGGCAGATGGCAACGTCGATGCTGCCGTCGGTAAGCATGGCGGCAACGTCCATCGGGGTGACGGACACAAGCTCCACCGCCGTGCTTGCGCTCCAATCGGGGTCTGCG
>CAZJYV010000239.1:0-2110 GCA_964550295.1 uncultured Clostridium sp.
CGCAAAACCGGGATACGACTGCGTGTACAACATCGACATGATGGAGGATGCAGCGTCGATTATGGCACACGGCGCAGGCAGCATGACCAAGTGCGTCTATGAAGCCGAACGCCGCGTGGAACGCGTTCCCGCCCCGAAGGATATCCATACATACGCCGCCAAGGTGGAAACCCTAGCGGCGGAAAAGCGCAAGCTGTTTCTTTAAAGCAGTTCGTCAGTCAGCAAAGATCATCCGTCAGTTGGAAGCTCTGCCCGCCTTATAGGCTTCCCGTACGCAGGCCTGATGCCGCGAACACTCAGCGCCTGTTTCGTGTACCTTCGAGTTATAGAGGTGGATGCAGAAATGCCCGTCGAATCCGTCGCCCGGCGTGGGGTCGACCATGTGCGGCATGGTATGCATGCTGGCTGCAACGGTTTTGCCGTTATAGGTGATCCAGATGGGTCTGCGGTTCCATGAATAGCCTTCGAGGCTTTTCATAATCTTTGCGTCGTATGCGGAGCACGGCTCGCTATCCGCGTGATACCAGCCGCCAAAGCGCCTTGCCCGGAAGGATTTGCCGGTCCGCACATCCGTTACCGTAAAGCGCGCACCCTTAGGCAGCCATTCGTTGCCGCCTTTGAACCAGTCGAGCAGCACGACCGTACCCTTGAGCTTGTAAAAATCCGCGTTGGCTTTTTCAACCTTGTTAGAGGAATCATAGACCGAATCGAGCGTAACCGTGCCTGCCACACCGTCCGCGGAGAGGCCTAGCGCCTGTTGATATTCCTTGACCGCGTCGCGCGTGACGGTGTCGTAAACGCCCGTAATGCTATCCTTTTTGGTTAAAAAGCCCCTGTCGTAAAGCGCCTGCTGCAGCTTTGTTACCTCCTCGCCCTGCATGCCCTGCCGGAGCATACCCGCGCCCGCCACGGTGGAGGTAGAGATCGTCAGATTGGTTCGGTGAATATAGCCCGCATAGGTATCGACAATCGCGTAATACCATTCGCCGAGCAGCGCTTTGACCTTTAAACCCTGCCCCGCGCTGAGCGTCATCACAACATATGAATGATCCGACGGGCCGCCCATCAGGGGCGTTCCGTCCGTTTTCACATAAGCGCCTCTGCTGCCTGTGGAGTTGACGAACAGGTAATCCTTGCGGATGAAGCCGACGGTCGTACCCAGATACATCACCTTGTACCAGTTGCCGTCCTCGCCGAGCACTTCGACCTCCTGCCCGCAGTTCAGCTCGGCGAGCGCGTCGGAATCCGTGTCGGGTTCCGCGCGCAGCTTCACGCCATCCGCCGTGATCTGGCCGCTTTCGCCTTCCTTTGCGTAGGTGACGCTCTGCGTCATCGGGGATATGAGCGTCAGCGACGCGAGCAGAAGAACCGCGGCCGCGCGCAGCATCCATTTCATTTTCATGTTCTGTTCGCCTCCCTTACAAAAGCGCCGAGGCGCAAAAGGTCTTCTTTCATGATTCGGATCAGCTCCCTGTTGTATATGCCGCTCGCCGGATGATACAGGGGAAAAAGCGTGTATCGCGCGGCGTTGATCGCAACGGTTTGCGGTTGCCCGTGTACCGTGCCGACGACGGTCGGTTTTAACCCGCTCAGTGCGGCTATCGCGAACAGAGGCGTGTTGCCGAGCGTCGCGATGAAACGAGGGGCGGCGAGCGCGATCTCAGCGCCGAGCAGCGGCAGGGAGGCGAGTACCTCGCTCCGCTGCGGCGTGCGGTTGGACGCGCCGCGGGGTTTGATGTGAACGGGTCGGAATTTAACCGCGTTGGTGACGAACACATCCCGGCGGTCGATCCCGGCAAGTTCCAGCAATTCGTCAAGCTGTTTGCCTGCCTTGCCGACGAAGGGCGTGCCGGTCTGCGCTTCCTCTCGACCCGGCGCTTCCCCGATGAGCATCAGCGCGGGGTTTTTCGGACCTCGTCCGAAAACGGGATGCGCGTAATCGCCCGCGCGGGCTGGGTTTTCCAGCGCGGCGAGGCGCTCGCGCTCGGCGGCATAAAGCACGTCGAACACGCTCATCCTTCCCCTCCGGGGGTCGGCGTCGCCTGCGGTTCCTGTGTCGGCTCGGCCGTGGCAGCGGGGGGGGTGGCGGTGACGCTCAGCGTGAAAGGCG
>CAZJYV010000240.1:0-2079 GCA_964550295.1 uncultured Clostridium sp.
GGGTACGTGTACAGCGGGGCTTTCCACTCGCACTTCAACAACGCCTCGTCGGATGTGTTTGCGGCGATCGGCGCGCGTCTCGCGAAGTGGTGATTCGCGTTTTGTGTTTGCGCTTTGTCTCCCCGAGCGGTAGCGAGGGGTTGCTATGGCGGACGTAGAGCGGAGTCGATTGTTCCGGGCAAGGCAGCATGATTTGCCGATTCGGGTGCTCGTGCAGAAGATGTATTCGAAGCACATCCGCGAGGTGGCGCAGTACCCGAAAACCTACAAGGCGACGATCGGGCGGGATATGGGAGATGCCTTCACGGACTTGCGCTCAAAGGTGAATGCCGCGAGCAAACTGTTCCACAAGCTCACCGCACTGAGAGAAGCGGATATCGCCCTCGACAACCTTCGGGATGTCGTCTGGGCGGCGTACGACCTGAAGTGCATCAGTGAGGGGCAGTATGGCCTCTGGATCGAGGATATGAGCGCCGCCGGAAACATGCTCGGCGGGTGGATCAAGAGCGTGCAGGAATCCGAGCGAAAGAGCTGATCGAAGGCGTTGGGGCGGAGGCTTGTGCAGCCGGGTTTGCAACGCGAACTTCAACGCCGGGAACGTGAACAACGGGGCTTTCTACTCGAACTTCAACAACGCCTCGTCGGATGTCAATGCGGCGATCGGCGCGCGTCTCGCGAAAGGAGTATGGCAGAGGAGTCCGGTCACGGCTTGGCTTCCAGTCCATCCACTTCGGGGCTTCCGTCCTTCTTCAGAGGCGGACCGCCGTCTTTGGGGAAAACATCAACTTCGAGGGGCTTCAAGTAAGCGCGCGCACTGTCGCGCCCAACGCGGCCCTTTCTTCACACTTCAGGAGGCGTTATCCGTGAATGCCACGTTCGTACGGCGGACTTTGGGAACAGATCACATCGTGGGAGAACATCATAGCTGCATACGTCAACGCGCGGAGAGGCAAGAGCGCCAGGCCCGACGCGCTCCGCTTCCACTGCAATCTCGAAACGAACCTGTATGACATCAGAGAGCGCCTGCTCGACGGCTCATGGGAGCCCCGTCCGTACAATTCGTTTGAAAAGGTGACGGAGACGAAGCGCAGGCTGATTCAGGCGCCGACGTTCGGGGACAGGGTCGTGCATCATGCAGTGGTCCGTGTGTTGGAACCGCTGTTCGAGCGCAAGTTCATCTACGACAGCTACGCGTGCCGCAAGGGCAAGGGGACGCACGCGGCCGCCGACAGGGTGGAGTATTTCGCGAGGCTGGCAAAGGCGCGGTGGGGAAACGTGTTCGTTCTCAAGTGCGATGTGTCGAAGTTCTTCCCGTCGATCGACCACGGCATCCTGATGGAGATACTCGCGAGGACGATCCGGGAGACGAGGGTGCTGGGGCTGATAGAAAAGGCGTCGATCGTGCCAGGCAATCTCACCGGGAAGGGGCTGCCGATAGGGTCGCTGACGAGCCAACTGCTCGCCAACGTGTATCTGAACGAGCTGGACCACTTCGTGAAGGAATGCGTCGGGTTCAAGCTCTACGTGCGGTACGCGGACGATTTCCTGTTCCTGGACAACGACAAGCGGACGCTGGCGTCGGTCAGGGATGATGTCGAGTGGCTGCTGAACACGCACCTGAACCTTCGCCTCAATCCCAAGACCGCGATCTTTCCGCTTTCGCAGGGAATCGATTTCTGCGGATACCGGATCTGGCCGACCCACAGGCTACCGCGGAAGAGGGTGGTACAGGCCGCCAAGAGGCGCTTCGAGAAGCTCGCCGCCATGCGCGACAAGGGGCTAGCCGGATATCAGGCGATCCGCGCAGCGGCGGCGTCATTTTTCGGGTACATGAAACATTGCAGCGGGAAAAAGAGCGCCGACAGCGTGATTGAACGGCTGAAGCCGAAGCTCGCCGGCGCAGGGAGCGTGTAACGGAGAGGAGTGTCAGCATGTTTGTGATTGACGGAGATCTTGTCGCGGGGCTTCCGGCCGCGCACCGCGCACCGGACGGGCAGATGCGGACTGGGTTGTCCGCGATGACAGACGACGAGCTTGCGGGGATAGGAATCTACCCTGCAACGGTCGTGAAGCCCGCAG
>CAZJYV010000241.1:0-2075 GCA_964550295.1 uncultured Clostridium sp.
TGGCCGCCCTTGTTATACCGCTCGGCATCGCGTAAACAAAAAGGGGGACGGTCCCGTTTGCGCTGGAACAACGCCTGTTATGCTGCAAACGCATTTTGGCGAACGGCACCGCCACCCGAACCCTTGTAGGGGCGGATATCATCCGCCCGCGCATCCGCGGCGGGGTTCAAACGGGCGGCCACGTTGGCCGCCCCTGCTATTTCCTGTCAGTTATTCACTATTCACTATTCACTATTAGCTGTTCGCTATTTATTATCAGTTATTCACTATTCACTATTAGCTATTAGCTATTTATTAAAGATCGTAATACCGTTCAAATTCCGCCGGATGCGGCACGCGCTCGACGGCTTCCGCCTCACGGCGCTTGCGTTCGATCCAGATTTTGATCAGCCGCTCCGGGAACACGCCGCCCGCAGTCAGGAACGCGTGGTCCTGTTCGAGCGCGTCGAGCGCCTCCGGCAGCGTCGTGGGCAAGCTGTCGATCTTGGCCTTCTCCTCGGGGGAAAGGTCATAGAGGTTGCAGTCGAACGGACCCCAGCCGCAGGAGCGCGGGTCGATCCGCTCCGCGATGCCGTCCAACCCCGCCATGAGCATGGCTGCGTAGGCGTAATACGGGTTGCAGGTCGCGTCGGGGTTGCGCAGTTCAAAGCGCTTCACTTCCGGGCTCTTCGCGTACGCGGGGATGCGGATGACCGCGCTGCGGTTCGCCATGGCGTAGCCGATGGTCACGGGCGCCTCGAAGCCCGGCACAAGCCGCCGGAAGGAGTTTGTGGACGGGTTCGTGATGCCGCACAGGGCGCGCGCATGGCGCAGGAGGCCGCCGATGAAGAAAAGCGCCGTTTCGGAAAGCTGCGCATAACCGGCTTCGTCAAAAAACACGGGCTTGCCGTTCTTCAAAAGCAGCATATGCACGTGCATGCCGTTGCCCGCCTCGCCCAGCACCGGCTTGGGCATAAAGGTTGCGGTTTTTCCGGCTCGCGCGGCCTCGTTTTTGATGATGTACTTGATGGTCATGGTATCGTCCGCCATCTTCGCCATCCCGCACAGCTCCACCTCGATTTCCAGCTGTCCGCAGCCGCCGACCTCGTGGTGATGGTACTTAACGGGGATGCCCGCATTCTCCATATAAAGGCACATGCGGCTGCGCAGGTCGCTTGTGCTGTCCTGCGGCTTGTCCGCGTGATAACCGCCCTGGCGCGGCAGGGCCTGTCCGTCGCTGCCGCCGTCCCAGCCAGCCTCGCCCGAAACGATCTCGCAGCTCACCCGGCCGGGACCCGTTTCAAAATTCACCGCGTCGAACACGTTGAACTCAAACTCGGGGCCGATGATCATCTCATCCGCGACGCCCGTGCGCCGCATGTACTCCAGCGCGCAGCGCGCGACGTTGCGCGGGTATTGTTCGAAGGGGCGGTTGTGCGGGCGGTCGATCACCATCACATCCCCCGTCATGGCAATGGTCGGCACCTCCGCGAACGGATCGAGGAACGCGCTCGCAAGGTCTGGGATGAACACCATGTCGCTGTTTTCAACCGGCGCGTAGCCGTAGTTGCTGCCGTCAAAGCCGATGCCGCTTTTGAGGGTATCCCCGTTGAGCCGCCGCGCGGGGATGAGGATGTGCCGCCAGCGTCCGTCGATATCGGTGAGCTTGAAGTCGATCATGCGTACGTCGTTTTCTTCGATGAAGGATTGGATGTCGTTCAATGTTTGGAACATGAAAAAACCTCCGATGTGTTCTAAAGACATTTTTGCATCGAAGGCTTTTAGCAGTCAAGGATTTTTGGGAAATATATTCTATATTGCGTTTACGGATTGCTGTCCTCCGGATCGAGCAGATCGGCGCCGTCGAGTATGCGCGGCGCGTCCGCCACCGGCAGGGACTCCACGCTCAAAAGCGTGCGCCGGATTTTCCTCGTGCGCGTGCCGATGAGCGAGTCGAGGTCGCCGTGTACGCGGTCGAGCTGCTTCTGCGCTTTTTGCAGCACTTCCTCAAAGGTTTCAAACTCGGTTTTCACCGCGCCGAGCACCTTCCACACCTCGCCGCTGCGCTTCTGGATCGCCAGGGTGCGGAAGCCCAT
>CAZJYV010000242.1:0-1973 GCA_964550295.1 uncultured Clostridium sp.
CGACCGCGACACCGACCGCAACGCCGACCGCGACACCGACCGCAACGCCGACCGCAACGCCGACCGCAACGCCGACCTCAGCGCCGACGCAGACCCCCGTTCAGACGACGCCGGTGATCACGACCACGATTCCCCTCGGCACCCCGGTAGAGTCGGAAGAAATTCCTCTGGGCTCCCCCAACACCGGTGACAGCGACCTGATCCCGGCCTTCCTGATCCTCATTGGCGCAGCCGGACTGTGCGTGATGGGAATGATCGCCATCAACAGGAAATTCAACAATAACAAATAAGGGCTCAACCACACAAGTTCCCGCGCAAGCGGGAACTTTTTTATGACCCGATCGCAGCGCGGAGGCAACGTTGAACCTGCCGAGCAGCCGATTGATGCTTTTTGATCTGTTTCATGATAAAATTTTCCTGTAATTCGTTGTTTTGTAACCATTATGTAACCGTTTTGGGCTAGAATGATTTTAGTGTGCATTTTCAACTTTCATGCAGAAAATACGGACTTTAAACGATTATAATAGTAGAACGTATCGCCCATACCCGTGTTCGGAGGCTTGTCGGTTAAACCGCGCAGCCCGTTGCCGCTATGATTGCATGGTTACCTTGTAACTCATTAGCGAACAGAACGCAACCCGTGTCGAAGTGCAGCAGGAAGGATAGTGCGATTGATGAAAGCGATCAGAATTTTTATGCTCGGCAGGTTTGAGATCATTGCCGACGGCAACGAGGTCATTAAAAACCTCGGCAGCTCGAAAAAGCGGATCATGCTGCTCGAGTATCTGATCCTCAACAGGGACAAAACCATCTTCATGAAGGATCTGTTCGAAATACTTTGGCCCGGCGAAAACAGCACAAACCCCGAAAGCGCGCTCAAAACGCTTGTGAGCCGCCTGCGCTCCACCCTTGCGGGCTACACGCCCCTGCTTGCGGAGTGCGTTGTAACAGACCGCGGCGGTTACCGCTGGAATCCGCTGCTTGACTGTGAGATCGACCTTTACACCTTCGAGGACCTGTGCGGGGAGGTTCTGCGCGCGGGCCCGTTCACCTCTGCCCTGCGCGAGAAAATCGGCCGCATCATGGAGCTGTATGCGGGCGAGCTGCTGCCCGATTCGGAAACGGAAAGCTGGGTTGCCGCGCGCAGCGTATACCTGCACAACCTGTACCTGAAAACCGTGCAGCACTATATCGCGCTGCTCAAGCCCCTGGAGCTGTATGATGAAATCGCGCAGATGTGCCGCATGGCGCTCGACGTGGACGCATTCGACAGCACGCTGAACCTTGAGCTGATGACGGCACTTTTAAAAATCGGTCACAACAACGAGGCGCTCGCGCAGTACAACCACGCGACGGACCTGCATGACACTCAGTCCGCTGCAAAACCCGGGGAAGGACTGCTGGAGTTTTATAAAAAGCTCACCCAGATCGACAGCAACGCGCGGGAGAACATCGACATCATTCGGGATGATCTGCTCGCCGCGGACGAGGGCGATGACGGCGCGTTCGTTTGCGATTACGTCATCCTTCGGGATATCTACAAACTCAATATGCGCAACCTCACCCGCCTGGGTACCACCATGTTCATCGCGCTGGTGACGCTCAGCAGCATGGATGAGGAAGTCGTCGAGCCGCTCATGCTCGACAAGCTCATGAAGCTGCTGCTTGCCGCCCTGCGGGAGAGCCTGCGCCGGGGCGATACCATCGCGCGCTACAGCCCCACGCAGTACGCGGTGCTTCTGCCTGCGGTGAGCTTTGAAACCGGGCGCATCCCGCTTGAGCGCGTTAAGAAGGCTTTCTATAAAAAATACGCCAACCCCGCGTTTGTGGTCGGTTACAGGCTGGCCCCCGTATCGGAAGAAAATTAAGGCTTCGACGCATCACGTAACCCGCGCGCCCCAATATATCAAGATTTGTTATTTTATTGGTTACATTTTAGTTGACATCTGTTCAATCGTATAGTAATATGTCAT
>CAZJYV010000243.1:0-1286 GCA_964550295.1 uncultured Clostridium sp.
TGACGCAAAGCTAAAGGGCCTAAGGGCGAAAGCCTATGGCAGCCAGTTGCCGCGTTCTGATCCGCCTTTTTTGGAGGGCCGGAGAATTTTAACGGGCAGCTGGCGTTTATCACCGGCTGTTTTTTATTCCGCAAAATCATCAAACGTACCCGGGCGCAGCCCAAAACGCGCTGCCGTCATCCCGCTCCGGCGGATGGAAAGGACATCACCATGATTATCGCGGACAAACGTTATGCGTACTGATTGGCAAACCGTCGATCCCCGTGTGGTCGCGCTGCTCACGCAGCTCGGCAAAACCATCGCGCAGATGCCGGGCGCTGCCAGGATGGTGCTCTACGGCTCCTACGCCAAGGGTACGAGCAACGAGGAAAGCGACATCGACCTTGCCGTGTTCTTCACCGAAAAAGGCGACGCTGTGCTGCTGGAGGAATACCGCCGCCTGGCGCACATCTGCGCAACGCCGGACTTCGACATACAGGTGCA
This sequence comes from uncultured Clostridium sp., assembly GCA_964550295.1. GTDB lineage: Bacteria > Bacillota > Clostridia > Christensenellales > CAG-138 > Phil1. Next base: position 484 of record CAZJYV010000243.1, read on the forward strand.
GGCGTTCAGCGAAGCGGAGCTGGAAAGCCCCTGCGGCATCATTGAGGAAATCGACCTGTACGGCGTGGAAATGCCGCTCCTGCGCGCGTAGCCGCCGGTCATCCGTCTACCATACAAACCATTCAGGGGGAAACGCTCGATGAAAAAAATAGAGAAGTACCGCTATTGGCTGATGCTGTCCGATTACGATCTGGATACCATCGATGTGCTCGTGCAGGGGGAGCGGTGGGTCTATGTCGCCTACCTTTGCCAGCAGGCTGTGGAGCGGCAGCTCAAGGGGATGTATGTGTTCTACTCCAACAACGAGGCGCCCAAAACGCACAACGTCAACTTTTTGTTCAGCAAGCTGCTGGCGACGGACGAGTTTCCGTTCCTCGGCACGCGCAGGGAGGTTGACGAGCGGCGGGACGAATGCGAGGACTTCCTCATCGACGCCATGTTCTATTACATGAGCGATTATCCTTTTTCCTACAAAAACATCATGAACCGCTTCGTCGGGCAGGAAAACGCGCTCGATCTGCTCCGGCGCACAAAGAGCATGATCACATGGCTGCGCAGCTTCCAGCCCAGCCCCGAGGCTGTGGAGGAGCTGACGGAGGAAGCGGTCGCCGCGCAGGCTTAATTCAATTGACAATTGACAATTAACAATCAGAACGCCAAAAAGAGGACGGTTCAATAATAGAATCGTCCTTTGCTATATCAACGTCGCCCACGTCGCCCACGTCGCCCACGTCGCTTTTTGCCGCTTTCGTGCAGCGGGCGGATGGTATCCGCCCCTACAACGATATAAACACGGGCCAATG
>CAZJYV010000243.1:1296-1950 GCA_964550295.1 uncultured Clostridium sp.
ATCAGCCCCTACAAACACACAAACGGGCGGCCACATGGGGCCGCCCCTACACCCCGCGGGCGTTATGGATTGTCAATTGGCCGTTAACCCAGAGGCAGTGCGGTTAGCTCATCGACAGTCATGCCGAAACGCTCCCGAACCACCTGCTCAAAGTAGGTCAGCGGCTCATGATACAATTTGTCCCCGCTTGTATCAAAGGCCGCGCTGAACATCTGATGTACCGTATCCAGGTCGGGATATTCTTCGCCGTATTCACCCGTGGCGGCGCTGATGACAAAGGCGCAGTCCACCCCATCCTTAAACAAAGCGATATGGTATGTGCGCTCGTCTGCGAAGTACAGGATCAACAGGCCATAACCGTTCACATCCGAATCGAAAAACTCAACATCACAGCCCTCCGGATTATAGCTTTCAGGCTGATCACCCCATTCGGGCTTGTAGATGGAAATGTGCACATGATGCGGTTCCTGCTGCCAGTACACGCGGACCGAACCGCCCGCTTCCGGAACAAAGCCGAGGTTGTTGAGCGTCGGCTGCTCAAACGGCAGCGCATAGAGCGCGTCTACGGTCATGCCGAAGGTTTCCCTGATCGCGTCGTCAAAAACGGGGATGGGCGCAAGCAGCACGTCCGTTTCGCCCGTTTCGCCCAGCGCC
>CAZJYV010000244.1:0-1945 GCA_964550295.1 uncultured Clostridium sp.
ACAAAATCGAATTCCCATTCGCCAAGGCGCACGGTACTTGCTTCGGTCGCGCCTTCCTTGCGCAGAGCCTCGATAATCCCTTCCCGGATCAGTTGCTGCTGGAAGCGGCGCATGGAATCCTCGTCATCCGCATAAGTGGTATCGAGCAGATACTCCACCGTGCCGCCCTTGACGACGAATACCTCCCCATCCCGCTCGATGGTGAACCCTTTCGCGTACTTGTGCGGCTCAGCCACTTCCTCCTCCGCAAATTCGAAGGTTTTCGGCAGCGTTTCGAGAATCTGGAACACGCGGTCAAGCAGCGCGTCGAACCCGCTCGCCGTGGCGGCGGACACGGGAAACACCTCCACGCCCTCGCCGACGGCCCCGCGGAATACCTCAAGGTTCTCGTTCGCGCCTGTGATATCCAACTTGTTCGCGGCGACGATTTGGGTCAGCGAGGCGAGCCGTTCGGAATATTTTTCAAGCTCTTCGTTGATCTGGCGGTAATCTTCCAGAGGGTCGCGCCCTTCGCAGCCCGAAATGTCCACCACATGGACGAGCATCCGGGTGCGCTCGACATGGCGCAGAAAATCGTGCCCAAGCCCGGCGCCTTCCGCCGCGCCCTCGATCAAGCCGGGGATATCCGCGAGGACGAAGGTTTTTTCATACCGTTTGACTACGCCGAGGTTGGGCGTGAGCGTCGTAAAATGATAGTTGGCGATCTTGGGACGCGCGCTGGTAAGGACGGAAAGCATCGTGGACTTGCCCACGTTTGGCAGGCCAACCAGCCCCACGTCCGCGATGGTTTTCAATTCCAGCTCAACCTCGCGCTCCAAAGTTTTCTGCCCCGGCTGCGCAAACTGGGGTGATTGCCGCCGCGGCGTCGCGAAGCGCGCGTTGCCGCGTCCGCCGCGCCCGCCGTGCAGAACCACCTTTGTGCGCTCCGGCCGATTCATATCCGCGATGATGCAGCCTGTTTCCACATCCCGCACAAGCGTGCCGACCGGCACTTTAACAATATAATTTTCGCCCGATTTACCGGTGGAAAGCGCGGCGCGGCCCTTTTCGCCGGGCATCGCGCGATAAAACCGCTCAAAACGGAAGTCGAGCAGCGTGTTCATATTCGGATCGGCAAAGAACACAACATCGCCCCCGCGCCCGCCGTCGCCTCCGTCCGGTCCACCCATGGCCACGAATTTTTCCCGGTGGAAGGAAGCACAACCGTCCCCGCCATCTCCGGATTTGATGATGATTTTCGCCTTGTCTACAAATTGCATATCAGCTTTCCTTTATATAGTTCATGCAGCATTCGCGCACCGCGCAGATGTTGCATTTGGGATTGCGTGCCGCGCACACGCGCCTGCCGTGAAAAATCAGCCAGTGGTGCGCGATTGACCACTGTTCGCTGGGAATCGTTTCCATGAGCTGTTTTTCGGTGTTCAAAACATCCTTCGCGTTTGCGAAGCCGATGCGGTTGGCAACGCGAAACACATGCGTATCGACTGCAATGGCCGGCGTGCCGAACGCGTTGGATACAACCACGTTGGCAGTCTTGCGTCCGACGCCCGGCAGGGTTGTAAGCGTATCCCTGTCGCGCGGCACCTCGCCCGCGTACTGCTCCATGATTTGCTTGCTCGACGCGAGGATGTTTTTGCCCTTCGTCCGGTAAAGTCCGCAGCCCTTGATATAGGGTTCCAACTCCTCGTAGGAGAGGGTAGCGAACGCCTCCGGCGTGTTGTACTTTTCAAAGAGCACATGCGTGACCTTATTGACCTGTTTGTCCGTGCTCTGCGCGCTGAGCATGGTCGCCACCAAAAGCTCGAACGGCGTTGTAAAATCAAGCTCCGGCTTTGCGTCAGGATAGGTTTCCTTCAGAATTTCAAGCGCCCGCTTGAGTCGTTCCGCCTTTTTCGCTTTCGTTTCGCGCATGTTTTCCACCTTTTGTCAACCTCATACGACCATT
>CAZJYV010000245.1:0-1906 GCA_964550295.1 uncultured Clostridium sp.
CCACAGCCCGAGGCCGGGGTTCGAGATGAAATAGACCTCTTCCCCGTCCGGCAGCGTATTGTAGCCGTAGGCAAGCTTAGAGGGATCGTAGCGCTTTGCCTGTTCATCGTAATCCGCGCTCGCGAAATGCACGCCCTCGATTTCCGCGCGGGCCATGTTCTTCACGGCGTAGGTGATGTGGAACCTGCCGTCGGACGAGCCGTGGATCAGATGCGCCGCCGCACCCATATTCGCGCGCAGATCCTCATTTTCGGGCACGTTAAACAGTTCCAGCACTTTCTTCCTGCCGCAGTAGCCGTACTTGTGGATCAGTTGATCCACCGCTTTATCCTCGCCGAAGCGTTCTACGCCGGGCGCGAGGATTAAAAGTTCTCCCCCGTCGGCGATAGCCATGCGCGTGCGGTAAATCGCCTTGTTGCCCAGCCACGTGCTGCGGAATTCCTTAGGGTCAAGGTAGACCACGCACTTTTTGATGCCGTGTTCCACAAAGTCGATGTTCTTCTGCTGCGCAAGCGCGACGGCAGCCTCAAGCGCATCCCTCTCAGCGCCGCAGAACAAACCGTGTGTGCGGATTTTTCCGCCAGGCGCAGTCGTAACTGTCAGTAAGAATACAACAGGTCGGTCTTTCAGGAAATGCGCGAGCGCATAATCAAAAATCTTCCGCACGGGCGTATGGTCGCGCCCCATCATGCGCTCCATGCCGTACACCGCGCCGACCATGTGCGAGGTGTTGATCATCTGCGATCCGCCCACGCCGACAAACAGGTTTTTCGAGTGGTTGGCCATGCCGATCACCTCATGCGGCACGACCTGCCCGGGCGAAAGGATGAGATCGTAGCTTTCATCCATCACGCGGCGATTGATCTCAACTGCAACCGGGGTTTCCCACACCCCCTCGGTAATTTGTGCAAGATATTCCCCCGGCACCTCACCGATGTTCATGACGTCCGTGCGCCACGCATGCGGGATGAAACGCGAAAAGGGGATGTCCCCGAACATATCCGCCGCTTCCTCCTCGGTAACGGGCACGTGCGTTCCCAGAGCGGGCAAAATATCCACCTCGGCGCCTTTGTCCGCATAATAATGGTAGCATACGTTTGAGATGAACCCCGCCTTGCTGTGATAACGCGTATAATCGGGCGGGATAATCAGCACTTTATTCGCGGGATGCGCCGCGCAAAGCGCATCGAGCCCCGCGCGAAGCGCCTCGTCAGATAAGCCCTGTTCGTCTTTGGCACGAAGGCACAGTTCCATCTTTTTATACTCCCGAATAGGCGGAAAATCCACCGTCTACGGGCAGCACAACGCCCGTCACAAACGCGGATGCCCGGTTGTCAAGCAAAAACAGCAACCCGCCGACAAGCTCCTCCGGCTGACCGAAGCGTTCCATCGGGGTGTTGCGCAAAATCTTGCCCGTGCGCGCGGTTGGCGTGCCATCCGCGTTCCACAGGAGGGCGGCGTTCTGCGCGGTGGAGAAAAAACCCGGCGCGATGGCGTTGACGCGCACGCCGCATTTTGCAAAATAAACCGCGAGCCATTTGGTGAAGTTGCTTACAGCCGCTTTAGCGGCGCTGTATGCGGGGATTTTCGTCAGCGGCGTGAACGCATTCATCGAGGAGATGTTGAGGATGACGCCGCCGGACTGATCGATCATATCCTTTGCAAAAGACTGCGTAGGCAGCAGCGTTCCCTTCATGTTGAGACCGAACACGAAGTCGAAACCCGCGGGATCAAGATCGAAAAAGCTCTTCTTATCTGCTGCGTCGAGCACTTCCCGATCGAAAAATTCATCGTCCGTGGTGGCGCGCGGGTTGTTGCCGCCCGCGCCGTTGACGAGGATATCGCACTTGCCGTATGCTTCCAGCACCTTCCGATGCGCCGCCTCGACGCTTTCCTTCTCGAGCAC
>CAZJYV010000246.1:0-1776 GCA_964550295.1 uncultured Clostridium sp.
ACTCATCCGGTGGGAGATATAGAGCGCTGTGCTGTTGCCTACGAGCGAGTTGAAATGCTCGTAGATTTCTGCCTCCGCAAGGGGATCAAGCGCGCTGGTCGGTTCGTCGAGGATAACGAGTTTTGCGTTTTTATAGAGGGCGCGGGCGATGGCGATTTTTTGTTTTTCGCCGCCGGACAGCTCGATGCCATTTTCGTCGTAATTTTTGCCGAGCATGGAGTAAATGCCGTTGTCCAGCTCTTTCATCTTGTCTTCAAGCCCCGCTTTTTTCAGCGTTAGGCCTGTTCCCACAAGATCGCTGCCCGGGTTGCGGCAGATGATGTTCTCGTCGATGGTGAAAGCGAACAGCTTGTAATCCTGAAAGACCGCCGCGACGGCTTTCATCCAGGAGGCCTGGTCGTGCTCCCACAGATCCCGCCCGTTGATCAGGATCTTGCCGGAATTGGGCCGGTAGAGCCTGCAAAGGAGCTTGACGAGCGTTGTTTTGCCCGCGCCGTTGAGACCCACGATGGAAACCTTTTCGCCGCCGCTCATGCAAAAGCTGATGTCCGTCAGCACCGGTTTGTCGGAACCGGGGTAGGTGAATGTGACGTTTTCAAAGCGGATCTCCTCGATGCCGCCGGCAAAGGGCGCGCCGCTCATATCCTTTTCCTCTGGCAGGCTCATGAACTGCATATATGGGTCGAGGTACGAAAGAACCTGACCCATGTCGATGAGGTTCGATGTCAGGTCCATTACGCTTGTTGTAAAGCCTGTCGCCGCCGCGACATACATTGTGAAGGAACCCAGAGAAATGACCCCTGACGTGCCGGGAACAAGCACGCGGTAGCCCACGAAGCCGTAGGCGATGGCTGCCTGCAAGCTGACGAGCGCGTCCATTACGCCGTTAAAAACGCCCAGCTTCGCCATGAATGGGGCAGAACGTTCATAGATGCTGATGTTGTACCGCCGGACACGGTCGGAGAACAAATCTGCCATATCATACAGGCGTGCATCCTTTTGAATTTCCATATTTACGCACAAGCCGACATAGTAGCCATACTGCCTGTTGATGGGAATCAGGCTCATGTGGAACGCCTTTTGCTGTTTCTGGATGGTGCCGTAGGTCAACAGGCTCAGCGCGATGCAGACCGCAAGCAGCAGCACGAGCAGAGGGCTGAGCAGCGCCATGACCGCCAGCAGACCGATGACGACAACGATATCCTTTGTGACTGCGGCGAGGATATTCACCATGCTTTCCAGCGCGGAGAAGGTGACGACGGCGAATACCGCGCGTTCTTTGAGGTCGAGCTTTTCAGGATCCTCAAGGCAGGCATAGGAAACCCGCATGATTTTTTCCGCCATGCGCTCGCGCAGCATTTCCGCAACATAGCGCCTTTTGTAATCCAGATAGCGCTTGAACAGGTTAGCTGAATAAGTGAACGCAAAGTTGGAACCCACGATAAAAGCCGTATACAGAAACAGCACATCCGGGCGCTGCGCGCTGGTCAGCTCGTCGATGAGGAATTTGGGCAGCAGCACGTTCACGATGAGCTGTGCGCCGCTAACCAGGGAAGAACCCAGAAGAAGGAAAATGTAGCTTTTGGAAACATCCCATGCAAGCCTGAGGAACATCGATAGCTTCTTCGTGGCTTTCATGCTGATTGATCCCCCCGGGCGGCTCCCTGCGTGTAGTATTTGCCCTGCACGGTGAACATCTCGTAGTACGCGCCGTGCATGGCCATCAGTTCCGCGTGCGTGCCCTCTTCTGCGATGCGCGCGCCGCCGAGCAGGATG
>CAZJYV010000247.1:0-1768 GCA_964550295.1 uncultured Clostridium sp.
GCAGCTGGACAATTACCTGCATGCGAAGGATCAATCCATCGGCAGCAAGCTCGTTGCCGGGCTCATGATCGACCTGAACGATTTTAAGGCGGTCAACGACGCCTATGGCCATTCGGAGGGGGACCGTACGCTTGCCGAGGTTGCCGGCATCCTCAAGCGAACCTTTCGTGAAAGCGACTTTGTTGCGCGGTACGGAGGGGATGAGTTCGTCGTGATCATGGAGGTCAACGGTCAGGCGGATCTCGAGAGGGCCATCGAGCGGCTGCAAGCCAGCGTGATGCAGTTCAACGCAAGAAAGATCCTGCCGTATGAAATCAGCCTGAGCATCGGTTCGGGCACATACGAGCCGAACGGTAATAACACATCGGAATTCATGAAGCGCATCGACCGCCTCATGTATGAGGAAAAGGACAGGTACCGCCGCGCGGATGACGGTATCCCCAAGCAATAACGCTTTGGGAAACGGATGCCGTTTCCGTTATAAAAGCTCAAACTCGTTTTTATGACAGCGCAGCACGCCCTCCGCCCGCAGCTTTGACAGTTCCGCGGAAAGGCCGCTGCGCTCGACGCATAAGTAATCCGCAAGCGCCTGCCGGTCGAACGGAATCACGAAACGCGGCCGCCCCGCAAGGCGCGCCTGTTCGGAAAGATAGGCGAGCGCTTTTTCGCGCGTGGTGCGCTTTGAGGTAAATTCGATCCGCTGGGTCAGCGCAACGTTCTTTTTTGCGATGATATCGAGCATATTGCGGATCAGCTTCGTGTGAAAGGAGCACGCCTTCTCGCAGGGCGAGGCGAGTCTGCGGCAATCGAGGTAGAGAAGATCGCTCTCCTCCGCGGCAACGGCACTCACAGGGACTGAATCCAGATCCGCGCACGCGAACGACTCCGCAAAGGTCGATCCCGCGGACAGGTTGGCAAAAATGCTCCGGTTGCCGAAATAATCCTCCTGATAAATCTGAACGTTCCCCGAAAGCACGATGCCAAGGCTCGTCACCCTTTCTCCGCTCTTAAAAAGCACCTGTTTCTTTTCGGCATGTTCGCGTTTGGCCCCCAGGCAAAAGAGAACGGAACGGATATCCGTTTCATCCATGTTGTTAAAAAGAGGGATTGTCTGCAGGATTTTCGGATATTTCTCCATATTGTCTCCTTTATGTTGAATTTTCAACCGACTTTGCATTTTGATCATAGTATACTCACACCATAAAGTCAATGGAAAACAAAAAGGAGGATCCCTGACATGCTGCGCAAAATCATTAAAATAGACGAGGAAAAATGCACCGGCTGCGGCCTGTGCGCCGAAGCCTGCCATGAAGGCGCGATCGTGATGGAAAACGGAAAGGCAAAACTTGCGCGCGAGGATTATTGCGACGGGCTCGGCGACTGCCTGCCTGCCTGCCCGGCCGAAGCGATCCATTTTGAAACGCGCGAGGCGCCTGCCTACGACGAGGCTGCCGTAAAAAAGAACAAGGCCGAAAAAACCAAAGAACCGCTGCCCTGCGGCTGCCCGGGTACGCAGTCCAAGACGCTGCACCGCAGCGAGGCGCACGAAGCGGAAGCCTGCTGCGCGAACTCCGCCGCACAGAACCGCCTGACACAATGGCCGGTCCAGATCCGGCTCGTGCCTGTCAACGCGCCGTACTTTGACGGGGCAAACCTGTTAATCGCCGCGGACTGCACGGCGTATGCGCGGGGGGATTTCCACGACAGGTTCATGAAGAACAAAGTCACGCTCATCGGCTGCCCGAAGCTTGACGATGTGGATTATTCC
>CAZJYV010000248.1:0-1761 GCA_964550295.1 uncultured Clostridium sp.
CCCGCCACCTCTGCCTTGGCAAGGCAGCGCTCTACCGAATGAGCTACTCCCGCGTCGCTTTGAACGCGCTTTGATATTGTAGCGCAAAGGGTTATTGTTGTCAAGGCGTTGCGCGGGAAAAATCGATTATTCGCAGGGTTGTGTCGCTTCGGCGGGAATGGACGCGGTCTGCGCAGGAGCGGGTTGGCTCTTCCCTTCGAAAACGCTGGCCAGTGTGATGCCGCCGAGGATCAGCGCGGCGCCGATGAAGCCCAAAAGGTTCAGCCGTTCGTCCAGCAGATAGTAGGCCGTGATCGCCGTAAATATCGGCTCCGTGCAGAACACCATCGCGCCGAACGTGGGAGAAACATGCGAAAGCGCGGTATTTTGAAAATAGTACGCGATGAACGTGCAGCCGACAACCAGAAACGCGATCACATACCACACCATGGGTGAATAGCTCGCAACATCCGGCAGCGGTTCGAACAGCAGCGCAGCCACAAGGCAGGCGACAAAGCACACCGCGCACTGGATCACGCACAGCACGATCGCATCGATCTGCTTGAGATATTTGGCGGAGACCACAAGCATCAGCGCGCTCGCGAATGAGCACAGGATCGCGTACAGGTCGCCGATACCCAGGGTAGTCAGGTTTCCGCCGCTGAAGCAGAACAACCCCGCGGCCGCAATGAATATGGGGATGATCAGCTTCCACTGAAAATGCGTTTTCAAGATGGGGATGGCGATGAGGGGCGCAAACACCACGGCAAGACTCATCAGAAAGCCGCAGTTCGTGGCGCTCGTATAGGTGAGGGCTGTGAAGCCGAGCATGAACGCCGCCGCCGTAAAAAGGGATACGATGATGCTGGGCTTGAGGTCGGCTTTTTTATAGTTCTGTTTGAATCGCTTGCCAAAGAAAGCGATAAACAGGAAAAACGATAATAAGTAGCGGAAAACAAGGCACCAGAGGGGCGTGATCTCATCCAGCCCCAGCTTTGAGAAGGCGTTGGAAAAACCCCATATCATGCATTCAACTACCAGGAGCAAAGCGTATACCGCCATCGGCGGCTGCTTTTTGATTTTCTGTTCGACTTGCGCCATATGGATATGATAGCATGATAAAAAGCAAAAGCAAGCGTTTGTTCGGGAGGAAATACGATGTCCATGGCGGATGAACAGGCCTTTATGCGCGAGGCGCTCGAGGAAGCGCGGATAGCGCGTGCGGCGGACGAGGTTCCCGTGGGCGCGGTACTTGTGTGCAACGGGGAGATTATCGCGCGCGCGCATAACGCGGTTGAACGTTCCGGCGACCCGACCGCGCATGCGGAAATGATCGTTCTTCGCGAAGGCGCAAGCAAACTGGGCGCATGGCGGCTTACCGGCTGCACGCTCTACGTCACGCTCGAACCCTGCGCGATGTGCGCAGGGGCGGCTGTGAACGCGCGGCTGACGCGGCTGATATTCGGCGCGCATGAGGAAAAAACGGGCTGCTGCGGTTCCGTACTTGACCTTACGGACGCGATGTTCCTGCATACGGTGGCGTGCTGCGGCGGCGTGCTGGAGGAGGAATGCGCGGCACTTCTCGCCGCGTATTTTGCAGAAAAAAGGTGATGCCGGCGGTCGTGTTCGCATAGAAATCCTGTAAGGAATTTTATTCACAGAACGGATACTGAATTTTCATCAAGAAGACGCACGCATGTCACATTCTCCGACTATCATAAGAATGTCGGAAGCGAACGATCCTCTTCCGCAATGTGATACCTTCCTGCAAAGATACCGACT
>CAZJYV010000249.1:0-1605 GCA_964550295.1 uncultured Clostridium sp.
GCTCCAGTGCGAGCGCTCGGGCGATCTGATGGGCGTGCTCAATGTGGTGATGGTTTCGCCGGAGGATCTGGAGCTGATCAAAGGGGGGCCTGCCGAAAGGCGGCATTTCCTTGATATGGAGCTGAGCCAGTTCCGCCCCGCCTATTACTTCGCGCTGCAGCGCTACAACAAGGCGCTGCGCGAGCGCAACGCCCTTCTGCGGCCCGAAGCCGTGCGGGAGCGCACGGGCGAGGCTTTGCGGCGGGAGCTTTACGCGTGGGATGAACAGCTCATTTCCCTCGGGGCGGACATCATGGATAAGCGCGCGGAGTTTATCGAGCAGCTGGCGGCAATTGCCGTGCGTCTGCACAGGGAGATTTCTTCCGGACGCGAAGCGCTTTCCATCCGCTATGACCCCAATGTGCGCGCAGCCGGCGGCGCCGTCAGGGATGCGTTCGCGGACGCGCTGTACGGCGGTGTCGCGGAGGATATCCGCCGGGGCTACACCACCTTCGGTCCGCACAGGGACGATATCGCAATCACGCTTTCGGGCAGTGCGGTGCGCACCTTCGGCTCGCAGGGGCAGCAGAGAACCGCCGCGCTTTCAATGAAGCTTTCGGAGCTTGAACTGCTGCGCGCGGACCGCGGGGAAGCGCCCGTGCTGCTGCTGGACGATGTTTTAAGCGAGCTGGACGAACTGCGCCAGCGCGCGCTGCTTGAGGCGATGAGCGACTGCCAGAGTTTTTTAACCTGCACAAGCCTCGACGGGCTTAGGCGCGCAGGCATGGATTTAACAAGCGTACAGGCCTTCCGCTGCCAAAACGGCACGCTGACGGCCCTGTAAGAAGTTTTGGGACGGGAGAGAACAATACACCATGAGCAACCATACCGATTACGACGCCTCGCAAATACAGGTCCTGGAGGGTCTGGAGGCCGTTAAGCGCCGCCCGGGCATGTACATCGGCTCCACGGATGTGAGGGGGCTTCACCACCTCGTCAAGGAGCTTGTGGACAACGCCATCGACGAGGCGATGGGCGGCTACTGCAACCACATCGAAATCACCATCCACAAGGATAATTCCGTAATCGTGACGGACAATGGGCGCGGCATCCCCGTGGACATGCATGAAAAAATGCAGAAGTCCGCGCTTGAAGTCGCGCTGACCGTGCTGCACGCGGGCGGCAAATTCGGCGGCACGGGCTATAAAGTTTCCGGCGGACTGCACGGCGTGGGGCTGAGCGTGGTCAACGCCCTCGCCGCATCGCTGCACGTTGAAGTGCGCCGCGACAACAAAGTGTATTCGCAGGATTATGTCAACGGCGATCCGCAGGGTCCCGTCGCGGTCGTGGGCACATACGAGGGGGAGGAGAGCGGAACGAGCATCACCTTCCTCGCCAACGCAGACATCTTCGACGAGGTTAACTACAACTTCGAAACGCTCACCGACCGCATGCGCGAGCTGGCCTTCCTCAACGCGGGGCTTCGCATCACCGTGACGGACGAGCGCGTGCCGGAGGGGGAGCAGAACCTCGTCAAAAGCTTCCATTACGAAGGCGGCATCGTGAGCTTCGTCAAGCACATCAATCGTAAAAAAACCGTGCTGCACGACGAGCCCATCTACATCA
>CAZJYV010000250.1:0-845 GCA_964550295.1 uncultured Clostridium sp.
AAACCCGGCACATACCGTTTCTCGATCCGGGCGCAGGGAGGGGATGTCGGGGACGGCGCGGAGATGTATATCTATGCAATCGCGGACGGCGTGACCTATACGCAGCCGTTCGCCGTGACGGGCTGGGTAAATTGGCAGCAGCCCGTGATCGAGGCGATCCCGTGCGCATCCGGCACGATGATCGTGGGCGTGTATGTCAAGGGCAAGGGCGGCGGCTGGGGCACGGTGGATGACTTTCTCCTCAACCCCGTGTCATAAGAAACATCAGTCTGTTTCATGCAAAAAAGGCATCCGAGCGGATGCCTTTTTTCATACTGTTCCGATGCAGCATCAGTCGATATACTCTTCAAACCTTCTCATGCTGGATTTGCGGTAGGTTTCGACCTGATCGGCGTAGTCGGATGTTATTTTGCGCACCATCGTGTAAATCAGGTGCGTCGGCGCGCTTACATCCATGATCTTGGCCTCCGCGTCGTAGTAGGGTTTCGCGCAGATCACATGGGTTGCCGCGCGCGCAAGCGGATTGAGCATGTTGTCGGTGAGAAGCAGCGTCGTGCAGCCCTGCTGAATGGCAAGGTCGAAAAGCACCTTAGTGTACTTGTAATGCGGAGCGAAGGAAATGAACAAAACCGCAGCTTCTTTATGGATATGCCGGTAAACCTCGTTGGTTTCGAGCAGCAGGCGCGTAAAGTCCACATTGTCCCGGATATCGTCCAACATGTGCAGCGCGTGCGCGGCGACGCCGAAGGAATCCATATAACCGACCAGCAGCACGCTTTGCGCGCGCATCAGCGCGCTACAGAACGCGTCAAACGCGGCGAGGTCAAGCTCTTCATACATCGATC
>CAZJYV010000250.1:855-1579 GCA_964550295.1 uncultured Clostridium sp.
TGCGCTGCGCCGCGCTGTTGGCGAGCGGAAGGAACGGGTTGCTGCCGTCCTGCCCGGCGGGGGAGGCCGGGGACGGGTTCACTTTGGCGAGCAGTTCGGCGTAAAGCGCTTTTTGCAGATCGGTATAGCCCGTGTAGCCAAGTTGGCGGGCAAAGCGCACGACAGTCGCCTCGCTGGAGCCGATCTTTTGCGAAATGGCCGCAAGCGAGTCTGTCAGCATATCATGCTCGTTGAGCTGCATGAAATGCACGATCTTCTGCTGCGACTTGCTCATGGCGTCGTATTCCGCCTCGATCCTGTCCCTGATGCCCATAGCAAAATTCCTTTTTGAATTATTTTTAATCCGACCTGTATGGAACGGTTGATAAATCATGGTCGCTATTGGGGATTGTAAGACGCGCAAGCAACCTTGTCAATCGAAACCGCGCCAGATGGCGCAGAATCGTTGCGCTCGGCTGTTCCAAATGCGCACATGCGGGCAAATCTGCGCGTTGACAAGGCGGGGGCGCAGGTCGTATAATAACGAACAATAGCAAACGCTTCATAAAACACAATTATGAAGCAAACACTTCATTTTGGAAGAGCGTCAGGACGCCCTTGAAATAACAAACGAAAGTTCCCCTATAACAGCCGTACACAAAACCTGCATAAGAGAATACTTATGCAATCCTTTTCAAATGGAGCGCCGCGTCGATGCGGCGCGGGGCGGATGGCCGCCTTCCAT
>CAZJYV010000251.1:0-1566 GCA_964550295.1 uncultured Clostridium sp.
TCGGTGTGGCGACTTTTCTGGCCGTGATCGAAGACGATGGGGAGGAACGCTTCGACGCGGACGATCTGCGGGATGACGACGAGGATGAATTTGACGAGGACGACAGCGACGAGGAGGACTTTTGAGCGATCTTCCGGCGCGAGGGTATGGGCTGTTCTCCAGGTTCGGAACTATGCTATAATCTAAGGGATTCCGAATAAGGGGGCAAACCATGAACGCGTATTCGTATGAAGATTATCTGCGCGCGGCGCAGGCGATCCGCGCCCGCGTAGGCGAGGAGCCGGAGTTCCTGCTCATTCTCGGCTCGGGGCTGGGCTTTATCGGTGACCTTGTGCGCGGCGCAACCGTGATACCGTATGCTGACATACCGGGTTTTTGTCCCTCTACGGCGCCCGGCCATAAGGGGATGCTGGTGTTTGGCAGCCTGTGCGGCAAGCGGGTCATGATCATGCAGGGGCGCATGCACCGCTACGAAGGGTATACCCCGCAGCAGATCGGCTTTCCCGTTCGGGTGGCAAAGCTGCTTGGCGCAAGCTCCATGATCGTGACCAACGCGGCAGGCATCCTCAACACGGATTTCAACATCGGCGAGCTGATGCTCCTTTCCGATTATCTCAACTTTTCGCAGACAAGCCCGCTCGAAGGGCCGAATATCCCCGCGTTTGGCGTGCGCTTCCCGGATGTGGGCAACGTGTTCGACAAGGGCTACCGCGCGCTCGCAAAGGAAGTTGCTTCAGGCATGGGGCTGGCGCTTCGCGAAGGCGTCTACTGCAACGCGCTCGGCCCGCAGTACGAGTCGCACGCGGAGATCCGCGCTTTCCGTATGCTTGGCGGCGACGCGGTGGGCATGTCCACCGTGCCGGAGAGCATCACCGCGGCGCACTGCGGCATAAAAACCCTCGGCATTTCGCTTTTGTGCAATTACGCGGCGGGCATCACCGACGCCCCCATCACCGAGGAAGAGGTGCTCGAGGCTGCGGAGCGCGCGAAGCCGTATTTTTCCCAGCTCGTTATGGAGTTTTTGAAACGGGTATAGAAGCTCGAGGCGTGCCCGCCGACCTTAAAACCTCCGCGCGGCGTTAAGCCTTGCTGAGTTCGCCGTCGACGACATAGCGGTTCTTGCCCGCGCTCTTGGCGCGGTATAGCGCGCTGTCCGCCTCCGCGTAAATCTGTTCGAACACGCAGTCCGCTCCACGGCAAATGGTGATGCCCACGCTCGCGGAAACGGCGAGCGCGCTGTCTCTGTCACAGGGGATGCGGAGCGCCTCGATCAGCTCGCGCGCTTTCTTTTTTACATAGCTCAAATCCGGCACGTTTTTCATCAGCACCATGAACTCATCCCCGCCTACGCGGCCGACGATATCGCTCGCGCGGAACGTCTTTTTGATGGCAAGCGCGATATTTCGGATTGTTTCATCGCCGATCTGATGACCGAGCGTATCGTTTACGATCTTGAAATCGTCGATGTCGATCATAAACAGCGCGTGCGTGCCGGATAAGCCTTCGGCACTGAGGTAGCGCTTGATATAGCCGAACGTGGCGCCGTGGTTGAGCAGGCCGGTCATC
>CAZJYV010000252.1:0-1557 GCA_964550295.1 uncultured Clostridium sp.
AGCTCATCGAGGCGCAGCGCATCGAGCAACGGACGTTCTACGATATCGAGATGATGCGCGAGATCGGCTACTGCACGGGCATCGAAAACTACGCCCGCTATTTTGACGGAAGATCGCCCGGCCAGCCGCCGTTCACGCTGCTCGATTACTTTCCGGATGATTTCCTGCTGTTTATCGACGAGTCGCATGTGACCATCCCGCAGATACGCGGCATGTTCGGCGGCGACCTGTCACGCAAGACCTCGCTTGTGGAATACGGCTTCCGCCTGCCCGCAGCATACGACAACAGACCCCTGCGCTTTGAGGAGTTCAAGGAGCGCATCAGCCAGCTCGTCTGCGTTTCCGCGACGCCCGCGAGCTACGAGTTGGATCTTTCGGAACAGACGGTTGAGCAGATCATCCGCCCGACAGGACTTGTTGACCCGGAGATCGCGGTGCGCCCCGTAAAAGGCCAGATCGACGATCTGCTCAGCGAGGTCAAACTGACGGCGCAGATGGGCTACCGCACGCTCGCAACCACGCTGACCAAGCGCATGGCGGAAACCCTCACCGAATATCTCGACTCGATGGGCGTGCGCGTGCGTTATATGCACTCGGATATCGAAACCATCGAGCGCATGGAAATCATACGCGATCTGCGCCTAGGTGCGTTCGACGTTCTGGTGGGCATCAACCTCTTGCGCGAAGGTCTCGATTTGCCGGAGGTCGGCCTTGTCGCCATCCTCGACGCGGACAAGGAAGGTTTCCTGCGCAGCGGCACCTCGCTCATCCAAACAGTAGGGCGCGCCGCGCGCAACGTGGACGGGCGCGTGATCATGTACGCGGATGAGATGACGGACTCGATGCGCTTCGCCATCAGCGAAACCAGCCGTCGCCGCATGAAGCAGACCGCCTACAACGAGACCAACGGCATCACCCCAAAAAGCGTGACGAAAAGCGTGCACAATGTACTTGAAATATCGCGTAAAGCGAAGGCGGACGACTTCGGAATGAGCGAGGAAGAACGCGCCGCCCGCATCGAAATCGTGCGCACCCAGATGCGCCAAGCCGCAGCCGAGCTGGACTTTGAAACGGCGGCAAAGCTTAGGGACGAGCTTTTCTCCCTCACGGGGGAAGCGGCGCAAAAAAACGCGAAGCCCCTGCCCGGCACACCAGGCAGCGCCAGACAGGCGCGCGGGCGCACGCGTAAATCGCCGCACAGGATCAAATCAAAGAAATAACGGAGATTAGCATAGATGAACGACGTATTGCGCATCCAAGGGGCGCGCGAGCACAACCTCAAAAACGTGAACATCACGCTGCCCAGAAACAAACTGATCGTATTCACGGGCCTTTCGGGTTCCGGCAAGTCCAGCCTCGCCTTCGACACGATCTATGCCGAAGGTCAGCGGCGCTATGTGGAATCGCTCTCCTCCTATGCCCGGCAGTTCCTCGGGCAGATGGAAAAGCCTGATGTGGATTATATCGACGGGCTTTCCCCCGCCATCTCTATCGACCAGAAGAGCACCTCCAACAACCCGCGCTCGACCGTGAGCACGGTCACGGAGATCAACGATT
>CAZJYV010000253.1:0-1550 GCA_964550295.1 uncultured Clostridium sp.
GGTGTGCAGGGCAGGCTCAACGATTCCCTCGAAACCGCGTTCAGCTTCGGCAACGGCCTCGCTAAGGTGGATGCCAACGACCAGGAAACGCTGTTTTCCCAAAATTACGCCTGCCCGGACTGCGGCATCAGCATCGAGGAACTCACGCCCCGCATGTTCTCCTTCAATAACCCGTTCGGCGCGTGTCCCACCTGCTTGGGTCTCGGCTCGCTGATGAAGCTTGACCCCGCGCTGGTCGTTCCGGATGATTCGCTCTCCCTAGCCAAAGGCGCAATCAGCGTTACGGGCTGGCAGAGCATGAACGATGAGAGCATCGCAGGCATGTTTTTCGAAGCGATCGCCAAGAGGTACGGATTCTCGACGGACGCGCCTTTCCGCGACATCCCGGAGGCCGGCCGCAACGCCATCCTCTATGGGACAGGCGGTGAAAAGCTGCACATGCAGTACCGCAGGGAGTACGGCTCCGGCTCGCTCGATCAGCCTTTTGAAGGCATTTGCCCGAACCTTGAGCGCCGATACCGCGAAACCCAGAGCGACGCGATGAAGCGCGAAATCGAAAGCTATATGTCCAATATCCCCTGCCCCGACTGCAAGGGCAAACGGCTCAAGCCGGAAAGCCTTGCCGTAACCGTGGGAGGCGAATCCATCGCCGACCTCAACAGCATGACGGTGCTCGGCGCGCGTGCGTTCATAAAAGGGCTGAAGCTGACGCAAACCGAGCAGATGATCGCCGCGCAGATTGACAAGGAGCTTGATTCCCGCCTCGGCTTCCTCGCGGACGTCGGGCTGGATTACCTCACGCTTTCCCGCGCGGCATCCACGCTTTCCGGCGGCGAGGCGCAGCGCATCCGGCTCGCCACGCAGATCGGTTCCGGTCTCGTTGGCGTGTTGTATATACTCGATGAGCCGAGCATCGGCCTGCACCAGAGGGATAACGCAAAGCTGCTTGCCACCCTTAAAAGCATGCGGGATCTCGGCAACACGCTGATCGTCGTTGAGCATGACGAAGAAACCATGCGCGAGGCCGATTATATCGTGGACGTAGGCCCGGGACCTGGCGAACGCGGCGGCAATATCGTGGCGCAAGGCACGCTGGAAGAGATTTGCGCCTGTGAGGAATCCATCACCGGGCGTTACCTTTCAGGCAAGGAAAAAATCGATGTTCCGCAAACCCGCCGCACATTCGACGGGCGTTATCTCTCGATCAAGGGCGCGCATGCAAACAACCTCAAAAACATTTCCGTTCGGATCCCCTTGGGCGTGTTCACCTGCGTGACGGGGGTTTCCGGCAGCGGCAAATCGAGCCTTGTGAACGAGGTGCTTAAAAAAACCCTTCTGCGCGATCTGAACGGCGCGCATACGCATCCCGGAGGATGCGAAAGCATCGAGGGCATCGGTCAGCTCGACAAAATCATCGACATCGACCAGTCCCCCATCGGCCGCACGCCGCGCAGCAACCCTGCGACTTATACGGGTCTTTTTGACCTCATCCGCGATGTGTTTGCCAGTACGCCGGACGCGAAGGTGCGCGGCTACAACAATGGCAGGTT
>CAZJYV010000254.1:0-1538 GCA_964550295.1 uncultured Clostridium sp.
GCGCGAAGATCGACATGGCGTCGCCCAACATCAACATGCGCGATCCCGCGATCTATCGCATCAAGCATGTTACCCACCACCACACGGGCGACAAGTGGTGCATCTACCCGATGTACGACTTTGCCCACCCCATACAGGACGCCATCGAGGGCGTGACGCACTCGCTCTGCTCGCTTGAGTACGAGGCGCACCGTCCGCTTTATGACTGGGTTGTGGACAACTGCGATTTTGAGCATAAGCCCAGGCAGATCGAGTTTGCGCGGCTCAACCTCACAAACACCATCATGAGCAAGCGCTATCTGCGCCGCCTCGTGGAGGAAGGCTATGTTTCCGGCTGGGACGATCCGCGCCTGCCCACGCTGTGCGGCCTGCGCCGCCGCGGCTACACGCCGGAGGCGATCAAGGATTTTCTCCAGCGTGCCGGCATCGCCAAGGCGGACTCGGTTGTGGATACCGCCATGCTCGAACATTGCCTGCGGGAGGATCTCAACGCGCGCGCGTACCGCATGAACGCGGTGTTGGACCCGATCCGGCTCGTGGTTGAAAACATGAGCGAAAACGAAACGCACGAGGTGCGCTTCGAGAACCTGCCCGACCATCCCGAGGCGGGCGGGCGCACCGCGCGCTTCACGAGGGAGCTGTATATCGAGCGCGAGGATTTTGCCGTTGACCCGCCCAAAAAGTATTTTCGCCTGAAACCCGGCGGCGAAGTGCGCCTCAAGGGAGCGTATATCGTGACCTGCACGCGCTATGAAACGGATGACGCGGGCAACGTGACGACCGTCTACTGCACCTACGACCCGGAAACGAAGTCCGGCGAAAGCGAGCGCAAGGTCAAAGGCACGCTGCACTGGCTTTGTGCGGCGGATGCGGTTCCTGCGGAATTCCGCTTGTACGAACCGTTGCTCGCGGACGCGGGCGAGGATGACGAGCGCGATTTTGTCGAACGGCTCAACCCGGATTCGCTCAAGCGGCTCAGCGGTTTTGTGGAGCCCGCGCTCGCCGCGGCCGCGCCCGGCGACCGCTTTCAGTTCATCCGCACGGGCTACTTCTGCGCGGACCTTGACCACACCGCCAACGCGCCCGTGTATAACAGGGCGGTTGGTCTCAAGGACAGCTTTAAGACAGAGAATCGTTAATAGCTAGTAGTGAACAACTGGTTTACGTTGAAACGTTTAGGGGAGTAACACATGAAAGTCAGAACCAGATTCGCGCCGAGCCCCACCGGGTATATGCACCTGGGCGGGATGTTCATCCTGCGCATCGAGGATACGGATCAAAGCCGCTTTGTCGAGGGCGCAACGGATGTTATTTACCGCACGCTCAAGGGCATCGGCCTCACCTGGGACGAAGGCCCCGACGTGGGCGGCGATTACGGCCCCTATGTGCAGAGCGAGCGCAAGGATTTGTATCTGCCCTGCGCGGAGCAGCTTGTGGAAAAAGGCAAGGCCTATTACTGCTTCTGCACGAACGAGGAGTTGGACGCACGGCGCGAGGAAGCTGCCGCGCGCGGCGAAACCTTCAAGTACGACAAGCAC